>NZ_JAHWLU010000051.1:0-30805 GCF_022134725.1 Buttiauxella sp. S19-1 | reverse complement strand
CCGATGGGGTTACCGATAGAACGCAGCAGCCCGACCACACACAGCAGTTGCAAGATTGGCGTAATAAACTGCCATTTCTCACCAAACACCAGCGGCACAAAATTATTCGACACCACCAGCAGGCCG
This sequence comes from Buttiauxella sp. S19-1, assembly GCF_022134725.1. NCBI lineage: Bacteria > Pseudomonadati > Pseudomonadota > Gammaproteobacteria > Enterobacterales > Enterobacteriaceae > Buttiauxella > Buttiauxella sp. S19-1. The sequence goes on along the minus strand of NZ_JAHWLU010000051.1, from coordinate 30,679 downwards.
AGTAGCGCCGGGAAATTAATTATCCCGACAATCGACAGCAGTTTGTAGAAGTTGATACGTAACTTGTCGGTATCGTCCTGAATCTTGGCAAAGGCCGGAAACAGCACGCGAGTGATAATCGGGTTCAGCTTCATCGGTGGCACCACCGCCACGTTGTAAGCGAGGTTGTAACCACCGGCGATGCTGGCACCGAGAATGCGCGCCAGCACCAGCGTGGACAGGTTGGTGTTCACATAATTGATAATGCTGTCAGCAGTTAACCATGCACCAAACTTCAGATTGGAACTGACCGATTTCAGCGAGAAATGCAGGCCAGGGCGATAGATTTTGCGGCCAAAGAAGCCAAACAATGCAGTACGTACCGCGGTGTTGACCAGGTAACCCATAATCGCGGTCATGGCAAACGGGTAAAACATCGCAGCGCCAACCGTCACACCAAAGCCGGCCATCACTGAAACGGTTTCAATCGAGCCAATCTTTGAAAACTCGAGTTCCTTTTGCATTAATGCGCGGAATTGTTGGCCGTGCGGGATGATGATAAATGCAAATGAAAGCGTCTTAATCAACGGGGCAAGTGCCGGGGTACGCAGCACCGAGGCGATAACATCGCTGAGTAAAAATACCGACGCGAACACGACTACGCCAAGGCCGACGTTTAGCCAGTACAGCGTCGTCAGCTCAAGATGGCTTATCTCCTTACGCTGGATAATTGAGTTGGCAATCCCAAAATCCGATAACGTATCCGCCAGCGCAATAATCACCAGCGATACCGTCAACAGACCAAATTCGTGGTTGTCGAAAATGCGTGCAAGCCAAGTCATCTGCACGAGGCCGAGGCTAATAATAATCACCGTGGCGATGGCAGACCATTTAGCACCGCTGATGGTTTTTTCTCTCAGGCTCATGGTGTTATCCGTTAATGTGTCGGGTGGATAAGCGCATGCGTCATCCACCATTTACGTCGTTAGTGTCGGATGACGCGAGGCTTATCCGACCTACAAAAGGTTTGTCATCTAATACGCAGCTTTGTTAACAAAGCCTTTGAAAATGGTCAGGAAGACAATTTTGATGTCAAACCACAGGCTCCATTCACGGATGTATTCCAGGTCAAACTCCACGCGCTTTTCCATTTTTTCCAGCGTGTCGGTTTCGCCACGCCAGCCGTTGATTTGCGCCCAGCCGGTAATCCCCGGTTTCACTTTATGGCGCAGCATGTAGCCTTCAATTAGCGAGCGATATTGCTCGTTATGCGCCACCGCATGTGGACGCGGGCCGACAATCGACATCTCCCCCATCAGCACATTGATAAATTGCGGCAGTTCATCCAGAGAAGTACGGCGCAGGAAATTGCCAACTGGCGTCACACGTTTGTCGCCTTTGGTGGCCTGCGTGACCACGCTGTCGTTTTCCATCACCTTCATGGAGCGGAATTTCCAGACTTTGATCGGTTTACCGTCCATGCCGTAGCGTGTCTGGCGGAAGATAACCGGGCCAGGGGAGGTCAATTTCACCACCGCGCTGATGCACAACAACACCGGCGAAATAAACAGCAGGATCATGGCAGACAGCACAATATCTTCGAGGCGTTTCAGCACGCGGTTAATGCCGTTGAGCGGCGTATCAAATAGCGGAACCACGGGCACACCGTTAACTTCTTCAGTGCGAGCGTTCAGAATATTGAAGGTAAAAACATCGGGGATCAGCATCACTGAACAGGTGGTATCGGTTAGCTCACGCACCAGTGATTTAATGCGTACTTCTTCGCTCATCGCCATCGCGATGTAGATATTGTCGATACGTCCGGCGCGTGCTTGTTCCACTAAATCTGCGAAACAGCCCGCATAATCACCATGCGGAGATTCTGGTTGCTGGTCGTCATACACGCCCGTGACATCAAAGCCCAGCCACGGTTCGTTGCGGAAACTCTCGGCCAGCGTATAACCCACCGGGAGCGAACCGGCGATAGCAATACGCCGCGTGTTGTAGCCCATATTGCGCAACCAACCGGCACCCAGACGGATAAACGAACGGCACAGCATCATGCCGAAACTCGTCAGCACGTACCAGGCCAGGTAGACCCAGAAAGATCCGTCAAAGTCGGGATTAAACGCCAGTAATCCGGCGCTAAAGATCAGGCTCAACGTCCAGTTTTGCAGCAGCAACATCAGCTCGCTGGTGATCCTCACCCCACGCCATGAACGGTAAAAGTCGGTCATTCCGCCAATCATCTGGAAGACTACCAGAGCCAGGAGCGCCATCAGTAAGTGCATGTACAAAAACGGTAACGCGTTGACCTGACACACCACCCATAACCCAACAAACATAATGGTGATGTCAGAAAAACGTTGCACCATAGAGATCAACGATGCGTTGGTTTTTGGTAGCTCGCGCTTTTTTAGGTTTGTCATCGTTTTACCTTTATTAAAATTCCCCCTCACCCCGCCCCTCTCCCCCAGAAAGGGAACAAAGAACATCCTCTGTCCTGGGGGAGAGGGCTAGGGTGAGGGCGACCTATGCCTGGTCAGATCACTGATTCAACAGTTCCATAATTTCCTGCGTTCGTGCCTGCATCAGCTGCTCATTGCGCTTAGATTCCACATTCAGGCGCACCACCGGCTCGGTATTTGAACTCCGCAGGTTAAAGCGCCAGTCAGCAAACGCCATGCTAACGCCATCGGTGTGGTCCACTTCTTCAGCGTGTGGCGCAAAGTGCTGCTGCACCCGTGCAATCGCAACTTTCGGGTCGGCCAGTTTGCTGTTGATTTCCCCGCTCGCCGGCCACGCTGCCATGCGGTCGCATACCAGTTCGCCCAGGGTTTTGCCTTTCAGGCACAACAGTTCTGTCACCAGCAGCCATGGGATCATCCCGCTGTCGCAGTAGGCAAAATCACGGAAATAGTGATGGGCGCTCATCTCACCGCCGTAAATCGCATCTTCCTGGCGCATCCGCTCTTTGATAAACGCATGACCGGTTTTCGACATCACCGGTGTGCCACCTGCGCGCTCCACGATATCCACCGTGTTCCACGACAGGCGCGGGTCATGAATGATTTTTGCCCCCGGCTGTTTTTCGAGGAACGCCGCCGCCAGCAGGCCAACGATGTAATAGCCCTCGATAAACTGCCCTTTCTCGTCGAACAGGAAGCAGCGGTCGAAATCGCCGTCAAAGGCGATGCCCATATCCGCGCCGTGTTCAATCACCGCGTTGCGGGTGTCGTCGCGGCACTCGGGCAGTAACGGGTTCGGGATACCGTTCGGGAAATTGCCGTCAGGCTGGTTGTGCACTTTGATAAACGTCAGCGGCACATTGAGCGATTTAAAACGCGCTTCGATGGCATCGACAATCGGGCCTGCCGCGCCGTTACCGGAGTTAATCACCAGCTTCAGCGGTTTGATATTGGCCACATTGATGTACGAGAACAGGTGGTCGATATACGCCTCAACCACCGAAATCTTCTGGTAGCTGCCGCGCGCAGCCGTATCTACCGGCGGGAAGTCGTTGGCTTCCGCCAGACGCTGCACATCACGCAGGCCGGTATCGCCGCTGATCGGGCGCGCCCCTTCGCGTACCAGTTTCATGCCGTTGTAGTCCATCGGGTTATGGCTGGCGGTCACTTCGATGCCGCCGTCCACGTCCAGATGCCAGGTGGCAAAATAGATCTCTTCGGTGCCCGACAGTCCGATATCCAGCACATCGACGCCCGCGTCCTGCAACCCTTTCGCCAGCGCCAGTTTCAGCCGCTCACTGGTCAGGCGCACGTCGCCACCCAGCACGATGGTTTTCGGCTTCAGGTACTCGCCATACGCGCGGCCGATACGTTCAGCAATGTCTTCGTTCAACTCTTCGCCCAGGCGACCACGAATGTCGTAGGCTTTAAAACAGGTCAGTTTCTGTGTCATTTTCGCTCCCTGGAGCAACAGATTTCGTAGGTCGGATAAGCGCAACGTCATCCGACAAAAGCTAAATGCGCCCGTACCGGTCCTGAAAACGCACAATGTCGTCTTCTTCGAGGTAAGTGCCGGAACGCACTTCAATCAGGTCGAGGGGGATTTTCCCGGGGTTTTCCAGGCAGTGCGTGACGCCCAGCGGAATGTAGATGGACTCGTTTTCGCCCAGCAGTTTCACTTCCTCACCCAGCGTCACTTTTGCGGTACCCGCCACCACAATCCAGTGCTCGGCACGGTGGTGGTGCATCTGCAAAGACAGGCCCTCGCCCGGTTTCACGGTGATGCGTTTCACCTGGTAGCGTTCGCCTTCGTCGATGGAGTCGTATTTGCCCCACGGGCGATATACTTCGCGGTGGTTATGGTGTTCATGGCGGCCATCAAATTTGATTTGCTCCACCACTTTCTTCACGCTTTGCACGTGATCGCGGTCGGCAATCAGCACCGCATCCTTGGTCTGCACAACAATCAGATCTTTCACGCCAACGGTGGTCACCAGGCCGGATTCAGCATAGATGTAACTGTTCTCGGTAGAGTGGCTGATGACATCGCCGTGATGCACATTGCCTTGTTGGTTTTTGGTGCTGATTTCCCACAGCGATGACCATGAACCGACATCGCTCCAGCCCGCGTCCATCGGTACTACCACGGCGTCGGCGGTTTTTTCCATTACCGCGTAGTCGATGGATTCATCCGGGCAGGCGAGGAATGCGGCTTCATCGACACGCACAAAATCAAGATCCGGGTCGATATTTGCCATCGCTTTTTCGCAGGCGCTGAGAATATCCGGGCGGAATTTTTTCAGCTCTTCCAGGTAGCGCCCGGCGCGGAACAGGAACATGCCGCTGTTCCAGTAATACTCACCGCTGGCAACATAAGCCTGCGCGGTGTCGATATCCGGTTTTTCGACAAACTGCGCCACGCCAAAGGCCACGGCATCCGCGTCTGGGGTATTCGTGTTAGTGACTTCTCCACGGCGAATGTAGCCGTAGCCGGTTTCTGGTAAGTCAGGCACGATGCCAAAGGTGACCAGTTTCCCGGCTTCGGCATACGGCAGCGCATTACGCACCGCACTTCGGAATGCTTCTTCGTCCTGGATAACGTGGTCGGCAGCGAGGATCAGCATCAGCGGATCGGTATCCGGCTGGTTACGCTTCGCCGCCAGTGCAGCCAGCGCGATTGCCGGTGCGGTATTGCGCCCGGCAGGCTCCAGCACAATATTTTCCGTCAGCTTGTTCAACTCACGCAGTTGTTCGGCGACGATAAAACGGTGTTCTTCATTGCAAATCACCACCGGGCTTTCGCACTCGACGCCGTTTAAACGGTTAACGGTGGTTTGCAACATTGTCAGTTCGCCTTTCAGGCACAGGAACTGTTTCGGGTAAAGCACGCGGGACAACGGCCACAAACGGCTGCCGTTTCCTCCAGCCATGATGACCGGATAGAGTCTGGAATGAGTCATAATTAACCCTGAATGTCCGCAATAAATTGATTCAACACGCTGTTTTTCTCGAGCGTGCGCTCGGCATAGTCACATGCCACGATGTTATGTTCCGGCAGTTGCAGGCAGCGCTCGATGCCCTCGGCTAAGGCGTCAACCGATTCCGGTTCGACACACACCGCAATACCGGAAAACGCCTCACAAAGCTGGCCAAGCTCGGTGTCTGCTTCTGCGGTAATCACCGCATTGCCGCCCACCGCAAGAATGTTGGTCAGTTTTGATGGCAGCACGGCATCAGCCGCACCACGGCGCTGGATAACCAGATGGCAATCGGCGAGTTTTAGCAAAGCGGGCAGTGCGTCGTAAGGCTGCAACGGATGGAACACCACGTTGTGCAGCCCTTTGTCCTGTGCGAGTTTTTGCAGGCGAGCTTTGCCGCCGCCCTGGCCAACAATCACGAATACATACGGCTGGAGTGCAAAACGCTCCGCCACTTCAATCACCGTTTCCAGCCCCTGCTTTTCGCCGATGTTGCCGGAATAGAGGATGATTTTTTTATCCACAGGAAGTTGCAGGCGGGTTTGTACCGCCAGAATTTCTTCGCGGGAAATACCGCGAAAACGCTCCACTTCCGACCAGTTAGGGAAGAAGATCACGCGTTTAGGATCAACACCCTTTTCGGCCGCTTTGTTCATCATCGAACGGGAAATCGTCGAAACGTTGTCGACGTTATGCAGCCCGCTCTGTTCAAAGCGCTGCGCCAGGCGCGCCACTTTGCCCTGCTTTTTGCCCGCCATTCCGAGGCCGAGCATCGCGTCGACTTCGTAATCCTGAATATGGAGCAAGGTGCGTGCGCCGCTGAGTTTTGCGAGCAGGCGCATGCCCGGCACACAAAACAACGTCGGCACCACGCCGATAATGCGATCCGGCTTCCAGCGGCGTTGCGCCAGCAGCGGGAATAAAGAGCTCAGTGCAAAGCTGCCCAAATGAATCAGGCGCTTTAAGGTTGAAGGCTGCTTTGGTACATACAACGGGCAGCGCCAGACGGTGGCGGCCCCCACTTCTTTCTGGTACTTCCAGGCGGAATAATCGGGATGCACTTCCCAGACCGGATAGTAAGGTGGTGCGGTAATCACCCGCACCTCATGGCCCTGGCGCGTCATCCATTCCACCATCTCGCCGGTGTATTTGCCGATGCCCGTCAGCTCCGGTGAATAGTTAATGCCGTAGACCAGAATCTTCATAATCCGATGACCTTTTCTGTCTTACCAGCAAGGAAATAAGCGCGACTGTTGTCATGCACATCGCCGCGTGCAAGCCAATCAGCAGGTGTTAACCACTGATAATCACTGTGCTGCGCGTCCGGCAGTTGCAGCGCATCAGCGTCGACGCGCAGGCGAAACCCCAGCACGATGTAGTGCGTGGAAAATTCGGGGCCGGAGAAGTTGTCGTCATAGAAGTGCTGCCACACGCCGTAAAACTCACCGTCCTGCAGCGTAAGCGGCGTGCCTAATTCAGCCTCGGTTAAGCGCGCAAAAGCCCGCTCCAGAGTTTCATCTTTGCGTACCCGGCCACCCGGCACGAACCAAAAGTTCTGTGCCGGGCGCTGAGTGCGTTGCCCCAACAGGAACTCGCCGTCCTGATTTTCAACAATCAGATCGATGGAGAGAAGCGGCGTGGAGCGGACAACGGTGGCGAAGTCTTCAGCACTCAGAAACATCATTACCCCCGGAACCGTTGCTGGTTTTCGAGGAACCACTGGTAGGTGCTGGCAAGGCCAGGTTCCAGAGTGATTTCCGGATACCAACCCAAACGGCGCAGGCGCGTTACATCTAACAGTTTGCGCGGCGTGCCATCGGGTTTGGTGGCATCAAATACCACACGGCCACGGTATCCCGTGACTTTGGCGATGGTTTGCGCCAGTTCGCGGATGGTGCAATCCACACCGGTGCCGACGTTAATATGCGAAAGCATCGGCTGAGTGTTCTCCTGCCACACTTCGCTAGCCAGTTCCATAATGTGAATGCTGGCTGCCGCCATATCATCAACATGCAGGAACTCACGCATTGGCGTGCCGCTGCCCCACACCACCACATCCGGCAAGTTTTGCTGAGTCGCTTCGTGGAAACGGCGCAGTAACGCAGGGATTACGTGCGAATTGCTTGGGTGGAAGTTATCGTGCGGGCCATACAAATTAGTCGGCATCACCGAACGGTAATCGCGACCGTACTGGCGGTTATACGACTCGCACAGTTTTATCCCGGCGATTTTGGCAATCGCATACGGCTCGTTAGTCGCTTCAAGCGTGCCTTGCAGCAGCTCGCTTTCCGCCATCGGCTGGTTCGCCATTTTTGGGTAAATGCACGATGAGCCGAGGAACAGCAACTTATTGACATTGTGCGTATGCGCGCTGTGAATAATGTTGCTCTCGATAATCAAGTTTTCGTAGATGAAGTCCGCCGGATAAGTGTTGTTCGCCACAATTCCGCCGACTTTTGCCGCCGCCAGGTAAACCTGGTCAATACGCTGTTCTGCAAAGAAAGCGTTAACCGCCGCGCCATCCAACAGGTTTAGTTCGTCACGGCTACGCAGCACCAGTTCAACGTCTGCACGTTGCTCAAGCTGGCGCACGATGGCGGAACCGACCATCCCGCGATGGCCGGCAACAAAGATACGTTGTTTATTCATGCTCAGGACTCCAGCGCGATGGCAACCTCGTAGCCGTGTGACTTAAGCAACGAGTGTTTTTTCGCCGCTTCCAGATCTTTAGCGACCATCTCGCCAACCATCTCTTTAAGCGTGATTTCTGGTTTCCAGCCCAGCTTTTCGTGAGCTTTGGTTGGGTCGCCCAGCAGAGTTTCCACTTCAGCAGGACGGAAATAACGTGGGTCAACGGAGACAATCACGTCGCCTGGTTTCACACCAGGTGCGTCGTGGCCCGTAACAGAAACAACGATGCCCTTCTCGTCAACGCCAGTGCCTTCAAAGCGCAGTTTGATACCCAGTTGCGCGGCTGACATTTCCACGAACTGACGCACGGAATACTGCACACCGGTGGCAATCACGAAATCTTCTGGAGTTTCTTGTTGCAGCATCATCCACTGCATCTTCACGTAGTCTTTGGCATGGCCCCAGTCACGCAGGGAATCCATGTTGCCCAGATACAGGCATTTTTCCAGGCCCTGCGCGATGTTGGCGATAGCGCGGGTAATTTTGCGGGTCACGAAGGTTTCGCCACGGCGTGGGGATTCGTGGTTGAACAAAATGCCGTTACAGGCGTACATGCCGTAGGATTCGCGGTAGTTTACGGTTATCCAGTAGGCATAAAGTTTGGCGACGGCATACGGCGAACGCGGATAGAAAGGCGTGGTTTCCTTTTGCGGCGTTTCTTGTACCAGGCCGTATAACTCAGAAGTAGATGCCTGATAGAAACGGGTTTTCTTCTCAAGGCCTAAGAAACGAATCGCTTCCAGTAGACGTAAAGTCCCCATAGCATCAACGTCGGCGGTGTATTCCGGCGATTCGAAAGAAACCGCTACGTGGCTCATCGCGCCGAGGTTATACACTTCATCCGGCTGCACTTCGGAAAGAATACGGGTCAGGTTGGAGCTGTCCGTCAGATCACCGTAGTGCAGATGGAATTTAGGATTACCGGAATGCGGATCCTGGTAAATATGGTCAACACGTTCGGTGTTGAAAGAAGAAGCACGACGTTTAATACCGTGAACTTCATACCCTTTTTCCAGCAGCAGTTCCGCCAGATAGGAGCCGTCTTGCCCGGTTACACCCGTGATGAGAGCTACTTTAGTCATAATGGATTTTTCCTCTTTTAACATGTCGACATCCCCCTCACCCCAACCCTCTCCCTCAGGGAGAGGGAGAACACCGAGCGGTCCCCTCTCCTGGGGGAGAGGGCTAGGGTGAGGGCGACGTTTAACCCCATTAGGGCGTAATACGTTCCCGAACCACTACAGCCGGGTTACCCCGGCAAACGGCATTTGCCGGTAATGATTTATAAATACTGCTGCGCGCACCGACGACGGTGCCATTGCCAATCGTCACGCCAGGTGAAACAAATACATCTGTTGCCAGCCAACATTTCTCACCAATAACAATTGGTGTGGCAGTAATATCGAAATGTTTGCTCATATAATCGTGACTACCGGTACATAAATAACACTTTTGTGACACCACGGAATTTGCGCCAATGGTAATATCACCCAGCGTATATAACACTGCGTCATCGCCAACCCAGGCATAATCGCCAAGAGTTAATTTCCATGGATAAGTAATTTTCACTGACGGGCGTATCACCACCCCTTTGCCAATTCGTGCGCCGAATAAACGCAATAAAAAGGCTCTCCAGCGATAAAATATTTGTGGCGACCAGGCAAATAATGTTGCTTGTACCGCCCACCACAGTTGAACCTTAATAGGGTGCCCGCCACGGAAACCTTTCGGTACCGAGAAGCCATTTAATTCTTGCATAATATTCTCTTATTCACTTTGTCGGATGGCGCTTACGCTTATCCGACCTACGGGTCAGTCGTAGTTGTAGGGTGGATAAGCGCCAGCATCATCCACCTTATGCTTTGTTATAAAGTGCTTTAGCTTTTCCAGTGGTACGCAAACGAAGCTTGTAAGATAATTCTGCAATAAAACCCGGCACGCCTAATATTTTGCGCTGCACATTTCTTGCATCCCGACACAGCTCAATATTATTTGAAGTCGACACGCCACCCATGGAAAATTCGGACACCAGACCCTTGACGCGTTTAAATGCATAGCCTTTTTTATACATTCTGGCGGCTAACGCGTAATCAGATGAAACTTTATATTGCAGATCGTAAGGATATTTGCGCAGCCCAGACATCGGGAAAAATATCGCCTGATGGCTGGCGGGTAAACTATGGTAGATATACCAGCCCTGCTTTGCCCGGCGTTCTATTTTGGTGCCATCACCAAAGTCTAATAATGCATCACCAATCACCATTGCATTATCGGTTAGCGGCATAGCAGCGAGCTGATGCGCGACAGTGATGATATCCGAATGGAAAATGTCACCTGAATTGAGGAACAAAGCATAACGGCCTTGAGCCATCTCAATACCTTTGTTCATCGCATCATAAATGCCGTTATCTTTCTCGCTGACATAGCGTAACTGGTACTGACCGTTGAGGTTTTCCAGAAATTCTGCCGTGCCGTCGTTTGAGGCGCCATCCACCACAACCCACTCAAATGTGATGCCTGGTGCCTTTGCTAAGTGAGCCAGCGACTGCCAGGTTTTTTCTATACCGGCGAGATTTTTATAAGCAACAGTGATGACACTTAATAACATATTGGACCTCAGGTGTTCGTAATTTTGAGTGCCTTACGCAAAATAAATGGGCAAACAATTAAGAACGCATATTCAGGGCTAAATATTGAGCCGGTAAAAAAGAGTGATACAGGCGTAAAAAGCCATAATTGCACACGGAAATTTTCATTATTCCCAAACGCCGTGCGCATCATTTTAACGACTTTCGACATATACCAAATTGTCAGTAATACTGCGAACCAGGAAAAATAAATAATCAGCAGATACAAACCATTGTCTACTGTTTTACCGACATCCGCACCGTTAAAGATTCCGAATGATGCGACATATTCATATAAAGATCCGAAACGAACTACCCCATCGATATTGCTCAATGAATATCCGACCATCGCTAACGGACCAATGATACGATAATACGATGACGACCCTTCCGTTCCTAAATCGCCAAGACGCGTCGCGATATAAGGGAATGCGAATATCAACCCGACTAAAAATACGGAAAGAGAAATAATTGCCAGAGGCAACTTCTTCTTTATGGCATTTTTATTAAGGTACTGAAATGCCCATTCAAGAAGATAAAACAGGATAAAAGTCATTACCCCTGAAAACGATCCTGAAAGAATTATCCCTGCCAGAATCATACCATCAATTTTTGGCGTTTTGATACCGAACTGTTTGATGCTGAGCCAAATTGAGATTAATGCCAGAGCAAAAAATGCTGGCTCAAAATACAAAGCCGTCGTTCGCTTACCACCAAAGCTAATAAAGTTCAGAACATAGCTATTACTGTAAATAAGAAACTTCGAAATTTTCTCAATCAGGCTGCTGCCGCCGGTCAGAATAATCTGTGCCATTTCCGCCGCAGCCAGCATCACAATAATGCCGACTACACCATAAAATACCCTTAGTATTTTATGGTGATTATGCTGTGAAATAGTTTTGAAGCGGCAGCTCCAGGTCATCGCCAGAATCAGCACGATATAAACAAACAATAGTGTCGAGGTGACATATTTACTGGCATCCAGCGATTGACCAAAGATGTAGTTAAATGCCGTCAGCCCCGCGCCAATGCCCAACGCAATCATCAATTTTTTTACGTTGATGCGTTCAATGTACAAAAAGAGGATCGCGGGCAAGAAGGTCACTATCGTTATCGGGAAGCTTTCCCCCAGTGAGGCCAACTTGACGTTGACCACCAGATAGATGAACGGCAGCAGCAGATAACTACAGATTTTGATAGAACGAGACATACTCCTCCAGCATCTGTTGTCCACTAAACGCCTGGCGACTGGCGCTTTTAAACGCCGGCAACTCTTTGCCAAACACCTGCTGCGCCAGTTGTTCTTTTGGCATTTTCACCAGTTCAAGCACGCGCCCATCGCTAAAGGTTTTACCACCGACTTTGCGCAGCACTTCATCTGCCGCTTCACTTTGCGTGGCTATCACCGGCACGCCAATCGACAACGCTTCGCACAAAATCAGCGGGTAGTTATCCACCTGCGAGCTAAACACCAGCGAGTCCATTTCATTCAGCTGGCTCATCAGCGCTTTTTTATCGGTCATGTAACCGTGGTTGACGACGTTCGCGCCGTTAAATGGCGAGAATTTACCGAAGGTGTGCAACTCGATTTCGTCGCCCAGTGCCATTATCGCCTGCACCAGTTGCTGATTGGTTTTGCCGTCATAACGTAAATCGTGCGCCACCACGGCGACTTTCGGTTTTGTTCGTGTTGCGTGCGTCAGCGGCAGTTCTGCCAGAATCGCTTCGGTCGCCACATCGATGCCGTTGTTAATGATTTTGCAGCGCCCTGCCCCGTAAATGCGGTTAAAGGCATCGGCTACGTGCTGGCTCGGGGAAATAAACTGGCAGCCCAGTGCTAACATTTCGCGAAACAGCTGGCGCTTGCTGTCGATCAGCAGATGAGCGCGGTCGCGCTTCACTGGCGGATAGTTATTCAAAGAAGGGCATTTTTGGCAGCCGGTTTTCCAGCCGTCGCAGCCGTCGAGAAACGCGCAACGCCCGGTAATGCTCCAGTGATCGTGCAGCGTCCAGACAAACGTGACATCCGGCTTATGCGCTTTGACGCGCTGGCAAAATGTCACCATCTCTTCGAGATTCAACCAGTAGCTGTGAACCACGTGGAAATGCAGAACCACCGGCTCCGCGCTACGCGTCACTTTGTGATACAGGTTATTGAGGTTGCCAAACGGGTCGCGGTTAAAAAAGCGAAATAGCACAATGTTGGCAATTGAAGTCAGGCGTGGCGTATGTTTTTCCACACCAGGGAATTTATCGTGGCTGGCGCTTTTCTTACCGCCTTTACCGTACCCGTAGATAAAACGTGAACTGAAACCCGCCGCGCGGGCGCGTTGGTGGAGATCCAGCGCCACACCCGCAGCACCGCCTTCGGCGAGGCGCACGTTAAATTGCATGATATTCATTTTATAACCTTTATCTGCGCTTTCTGGCCGACCACTAACGCCCCATCCGGCACGCTGTCCAGTACCACACTGCCCGCACCGACAGTCACGTTATGACCCAAAGTGATATCGCCAATAATCACCACGTTCGCGCCCAGTTCGACCCCGTTGCCAATCACCGGGCAGGCAAGATTTTTACCGCGATTGCCAATAGTGACGCAGTGACGAATAGTGAAATCATCGCCAGCGACCACGAATTTATTAATCACCACGGCATAACCGTGGTGAATGGTGAAGCGTCGTCCGATGGTGGCACCCGCCTGGATTTCATAACCAAACAGGCACTCGGTGATAAAGCGATACAGCAGGATGACGGGTGCAGCCCAGAGGTTGTTAATGACACTTTTTTTACGCCATACCGAACAAAAGTGGGCGATGCGATAAGCCAGCACCATGCAGCATGGGCGAAGGCTCCAGGAGTTTGCGCGCAGATCTTCAAGCACCGTTATTTCCCCCGTAATCCATCAGCCAGGCGTTTGGTGTTACGCACACTCAGCAACGCTAATAAGGTGCGCAAAGACATGCGCTTATTGCGAATTTGATAGAGCGTAAACAGCTGGTATTTCTTGCTGGCGCGGTCGAATTTGTCTTTGTGCTTTTGATAGAAGTGAAAGTAACCGGCGAACTTTTTCGGGGATTTGGTTATCTGCATTTCGCCGTGGTTGATATGCAGAATTTGCGTGGCTTCTTCCACTTTCCAGGGCTGGCCGTATTCCACCACCATGCGCAGGAAAATGTCGTAATCCTGAGCGGCTGCCAGCGAGGTATCAAACAGGCAGGCTTTGAAGCGATCGGCGTAGGTAAACACCTGGTTGCCGATGATATTGCGCTTATAAAACAGCTTTAAGGAAAACGGCGATTTCGGGTACAGCGGCAGGCTGGCTGGCTGCGAGTAAACCTGGCCTTCGCAAACATAGTCATTGGCATACAAGAAAGCGTGCGTCACCAGTTGGTGTTGATGCGCCAAAAAAACTGACAGACGGTTGGGCGTCCATTCGTCGTCGTCGTCAATCCCGGTAATGAGCTCGCCCAAAGCCTGGCTGATGGCCTGGTTACGCACCGAACACGCACCAGAGTTGAAATCATTGCGCATGTAGCGCACACGAGCATCGCCGAGTTCGTCGACAAAACGCTGGAGCTGTTCAAAGGAGGAAGAACAGTCATCCACGATTAACATTTCCCAGTTTTCGTAATCCTGACGCAACACCGATTTGATGGCGCGGATCGCCAACTGCTGGCGGTTCCAGGTCGGCATATAGATAGAGATAAGTGGGCGTTTCATGACACTCCCCTTGAAATTTTTTATGACGAGTCAGTGGTAAACAACCCTCATCCCGGCCTTCTCCCTGAGGGAGAAGGAGCAATAGATCCCCTCTCCTGGGGGAGAGGGTTAGGATGAGGGCGACAAACTTATCTATTTCGCATCAGATTTATATTCGTACTCGTAGTAACCGTAATCCTCGTATCCTGCCGCGCGGCGGAAGATTGAGTTGAGGATCACGCCACGCACGGCAATGCCGTTTTGTTCAAAGCGGCTGAGGCTGGCTTCGACTTCTTTGAGCGTATTCACCGCATAACGCGCCACCATCAGCGTGGTGCCCGCATGGCGGCCAACCACTGCGGCATCGGTCACGGCCAGAATTGGCGGGGTATCGATTAACACCAGGTCATAGTTCTTGCTTGCCCAGCTCACAAGTTCGCCAAAACGCTCGCTCATTAAGAGTTCGGAAGGGTTGGATGGCACCACGCCACGCGGTACGAGGTCGAAATTTGGCACCGAGGTTTTTTGTGCGCAGCGGGTAATATCTGCCTGGCCTGTCAACACTTCTGCCAGTCCATTGGTATTGGTCGTGCCCAGCAATTCGTGGGTATAGCCTTTGCGCATATCGCAGTCGATCAACAGCACGCGCTTGTTAGTCTGGCTAATTACCGCCGCAAGGTTGGCACAAACAAACGTTTTACCAATGGACGGGCTGACGCCAGTTAACATCAGCACATTGTTTGACGCCTGCATCATGGCGAAGTGCAGACTGGTGCGCAGGCTACGAATCGCTTCGATGGCCAGGTCCGTCGGGTTGCCCACCGCCAGCAATTGGCTCTGTTTATTGCGTTTCGCCCCTTTAACATTGCGCACAATGGCGTTGTCGTGGGATTTCTGCCATTCAGAAAGTGGGATACTGGCGTAGACACCAATTCCCGCTTCCTCCAGTGCCGCCGGGCTTTCAATGCCACGGTTGAACAGCGAACGTAACAACACGCCCATAATCGATAACATCAGGCCGAGAATAATGCTGCCAAAGATAATCAGCGCGCGTTGCGGTTTGACCATGCCCGGTTGGGTGATCGCCCCATCGACAATGCGCACATCGCCGACCGTGCTGGCTTCCGTGATTTTCAGCTCTTGCTGTTTATTCAACAACTGCATGTAAACCTGCTGGCCGGACTCAACATCACGCGTTAAACGCACGATTTCCTGCTGAGTTTTCGGCATCGCGGTCACACGCCCGTTCAGGCGAGCTTTTTCCTCTTCCAGGGTCTGGCGCTTTTCCAATAGCGTGCGGTAAGCCGGATGCACTTTGGTGTAAAGCTTGGAGATTTCAGCCTCTTTGAAGGTCAACTCGTTGAGCTGCGCATCAATATTCACCATGGTGTCGAGGACAGATTTCGCTTCCAGTGACAGGTCAACGGAGTCTTGCTGTTGACGATAGGCGTTCAGTTTGTTTTCTGCCGCATCAAGACGACTGCGCACGTCCGGCAGTTGTTCGGCGAGGAATTTCAGGCTTTTCGCCGCCTCTTCCGATTTACGCTGGATGTTCTGCTCAAGATAGTTGCGGGTGATGCTGTCGAGGATGGCGCGGATTTGCTCTTTGTCTTCGCCGGTATAAGAGAGACTCAGCACCCCGGTGTCTTTGCCATTTTCGGCCACCGTCAGGTTGCCCTGAATTTGGTTTATCATGCCGAGCGTGGAGTATTTAGTCACCGTAAAGCTATCGCCAGGCTGTGCTTTAATCGCATTCACATTGATGGTGATGCCATCTTTGCTTAGCGGTTGCCCTACCTGCCCTTTCGCGCTGAGCCCGTTATCGCTGGTCAGTAAATACTGCGTTGGGCTGAGCACTTCCAGGGTAAAGAGATTTTTGCCCTGCCCTGCCGGAAGGGTAAAGGAGTCTACGACGACGGTGTCATTCTGACGACCTTGTAGCCGATCCCAACCGGCGCCCAACAGCCAGAAACTGTTTTTCTGCACCGCAATATCAAGGTTAAGATCATCAACCGTTTTACCCAGCACCAGACGCGACTGAATCAGCTGAATTTCTGCGGCAGAGGCTGGCGGTTTGTTAGACAGTGCGGAGCTAATATTATTGACCAGTGAGTTACCGGCGTTTTGCTCAATTTGCACCAGGGCGTCGGCTTTATAAATTGGCGTGGCACACAGCGCATAAACCATCGCCAGCACTGCAAAGATTGCCGTGATCCCCAAAACCCACCAACGGGCTTCGAGAACCGTACCAAACAATCGGCCAATATCAATTTCATCATTGCCCTCAGTCGGGGCGCTCGAACGGTGTGATTTTTCTGTCATTGTTATCCCTGATGAGCGTTGAGTGCATGAGCCCATTTTTGGGCGCTCTGGTCCAGAAGACCGTAAACCGCTTCAAAAGCGTCGTGGCTTTTGCGATACGGGTCGGGAATTTCCCGCTCCGCATCCCAGTGACCAAACAACATCACCTTGCCGCGCATCTCTGGAGCCATTTCGCAAATTGCCGAAATATGGCGCTTTTCCATCGCGAGAATCAGATCGTATTCGCGACACAGTTTGCCGGAGATCTGTTTCGCGCAATGCCCCTCAAGTGAGAGGTTATGTTGTTGCGCCACACGTACAGCGCCAACATCAGCCCCTTTCCCCACCAGTGCCCCGAGCCCCGCCGAGGTCACGGTAAGCTGCGGGTGATAACTTTTCAGTAACCGCTCAGCGGTTGGGGAACGGCAGATGTTCCCCACACAGACAACCAATATTTTGTTGAACATAGCGCCTTACCAGGTATGGATATCTTTGACGGTGTCCGTCATATAACGAACGCCACTGATGGTTGGCAGCAGTTGGTTGATCAGACGGTTCCAGCGCGTGACCGGTGCGGTGGTGACATACACCACGTCATAAGGCTGCAACTGGAATTCGGTGCCCATCACCAGCGAAGTCGCATCGGACATATCAAGCTGATAAATGTTGGCAATTTTGCCGCCCTGCTTCTCTTTGATTGGACGAATCACAAAGATACCGCTGGCGTTTGAGGCGGTCATATCCAGACCTTCGGCCTGGCCGAGCGCTTCGGTCAGCGTCATGCCGCTGAAGTCCATTTTCAGGGTGGTCTGTTTCTTCACTTCGCCCATCACGAACACTTTCAGATCGTCATTGCGTGGCACGAATAAAATGTCGCCAGGATAGAGCAGATGGTTCTGGCTCAGGTCACCGTTTTGCATCAACGCTTGCAGGGAAATCCGTTTTTCCTGGCCGTTGTGCGTCAGCACGACGTTGCGCCAGTCGGCAGCATCGGTCAGGCCACCTGCGGCATTGATCGCATCCAGAACGGTGAGCGGGACGTTGGTAATCGCCTGCTGCCCTGATTTGTTGACCTGGCCCGAGACGTACGCTTTTTGAGATCTAAACCCAGCGATATTAACGTCCACCTGCGGATCTGCGATGTACGTCGCAAGGCGGCTGGTAATATCACTACGAATTTCAGAAAGGGTTTTACCGGTAACTTTTACTTTGCCGACGTACGGGTAGAACATCGTGCCGTCAGACTGCACCCAGTTACCGGCGTCGCTTGAGCTACGGTATTGGCCCGCAGGCGTGGTCAGTTCCGGGTGATCCCAGACGGTGACGTTCAGGACATCCCCTGGCCCTACGCGATATTGATAAGCAGAAATTTCCTGATCGAGGGACATATTTGGCTGCGCGACAGCCGGACGAACACGTAATTGTTCTACCAGGCGCGGTGTTAACGGATACACGTTAACCATACGGTCCAGATTGAAATCTGAATCCTGTTGCTTGATAACATCTTTCCCCATCGTTGACATATTACTTCCGGGGAGGACTGTGCAACCACTCATAAGGGTTACCGACACCAATAAAGGCATCAATTTAAGTTTGTATTTTATCATTGAGTATTTATCACTATGGCAGAGTAATTATCCTGAACGAATAAAATAAGTGACTCGTTAGGTTTATGAATGAGGCATGAATTGAAACCTGGTTGCCGTTAGGAATAACTGGCATCAATCCTAAAAAAACACTTATTTCCCGACATCCTATTGACAGAATAATTGAGGCTTATTCTCTGGCCTTCAAGCATGCTACCGCCCCTGGCTTGCAGCTACCAACCCACTAAAAATAAAATAGTTTTGTATACAGGAAATAATAAAAATACATCTATTATCAGATAACGATATCGATTGTTGCAGTTAAGCCTATATCAGGCAAGGCACCACCGAACAATATCGGGACTTTTAAGAATAATATTAACCGCACATTTATATCGCTTTAGGATTTTCTTTATATTGACAGAAAATTAATAAGTGGTACGTCAAACAATAATATACAGAACTATCTCATGTGAATTTCATTATAAGAAAATGCAATCGGCGTTTATTTCACAAAATAATGAATCGTTTACCATGGCAATTAAAAGGTTTTAAGCGGAGGATTACCTGGCATTTAAGCGGTGCAGGATTTATCCCACCCCTGACATTGCATTTTTTATCCTGGTTCACCATCATTTCATGGTGACATTTGTCATCTTTAGTGGAGCTACTGAAAAGCATATGGAGTGGATTGCCGACCCCTCGATTTGGGCAGGCCTGGTAACACTGGTCGTTATTGAGCTAGTCCTTGGAATCGATAACCTGGTGTTTATTGCTATTCTTGCCGAAAAATTACCTCCAGCCCAACGTGACCGCGCACGCGTAACCGGGCTTATCCTCGCCATGTTGATGCGCTTGCTGTTGCTGGCCTCGATATCATGGCTTGTCACGCTGACTCGCCCGCTGTTTCATGTCGCCGATCTCGCCTTTAGTGCGAGGGATCTGATCATGTTATTCGGCGGGTTGTTCCTGATATTCAAAGCGACCGTTGAACTTAATGAGCGGCTCGAGGGCAAAGACAGCGAAAGCCAGACCCAGCGGCGCGGGGCGCGGTTCTGGCCCGTGGTGATGCAAATTGTGGTTCTGGATGCCGTGTTTTCGCTGGATTCGGTGATTACGGCCGTCGGGATGGTTGACCATCTACCCGTCATGATGGCGGCGGTGATTATCGCGATTTGCCTGATGCTGTTAGCCAGCAAAGCGCTGACACGTTTTGTGAATAGCCATCCGACTATTGTGATTTTGTGCCTGAGCTTCCTGCTGATGATTGGTTTTAGCCTGGTGGCTGACGGCTTTGGCTACCATATCCCGAAAGGTTATTTGTACGCCGCCATTGGCTTCTCAGTGATCATTGAAAGTCTGAACCAACTCGCCATTTTCAATCGCCGCCGCTTCTTATCAGCCGACCAGTCGTTGCGCCAGCGCACTGCTGAAGCCGTGTTGCGTTTGTTAAACGGTAAAAAGGAAGAGGCTGAGTTAGACGCACAGACGGCAGCGTTGATTGCCGATCACGCGCAGCAAGACGAAATTTTCGAACCGCAAGAACGGCTGATGATTGAACGTGTGCTGAACCTGAACCAGCGCACAGTGAGCAGCATCATGACCTCACGCCATGACGTCGAACACATCAACCTGAGTGAGCCCGAGCCAGAGATCCGCGCGCTACTGGATAAAAACCAACATACCCGCGTGGTGATAACCGGAGATGACGATGAAATTCTGGGTGTGGTGCATATCATCGATTTGCTCCAGCAGTCGCTTAATGGCGAGCCGTTAAATCTTGAAGTGCTGATTCGCCAGCCACTGGTTTTCCCGGAAACACTGCCGTTGCTGACGGCGCTGGAGCAATTCCGTCATGGCCGTACACACTTTGCTTTTGTGGTGGATGAGTTTGGTTCCGTCGAAGGAGTGGTGACGTTAAGTGACGTGATGGAAACCATCGCTGGTAATCTGCCCAATGAAGTGGAAGAGATCGATGCGCGCCACGACATCCAGAAAAACCCGGATGGAAGCTGGACGGCAAACGGCCATATGCCGCTCGAGGATTTAGTCCAGTACGTACCGTTGCCGCTGGAAGACAAACGTAACTATCACACTATTGCCGGGTTATTGATGGAATCGCTCCAGCATATTCCGGTCACCGGAGAAACGGTTGAGGTAGGGAATTTCCTGTTACGCACTCTGCAAGTGGAAAGCCATCGTGTTCAGAAAGTGCAGATTGTGCCGCTCGAGGACGATGAAGAGATGGATTACGAAGTGTAAGGCGCGAAGTTAATGTCGGGTGACGCTTCGCTTACCCGACCTACGAAAGAGATTTAGCCGTTGTAGGGCGGATAAGCGCAAGCGTCATCCGCCATATTGATGTGATTAAAGCTGCTTCAATAACTCTTTCACATCTTTCGAATTTTTGCTGTCTTTGTGCTTATCCAGCCAGTCATTCAATCGACGTTTCGCTTCGCTTTGCAACTGCTTACGCAACACCTGGTCGACTTGTAATGAATAATTCAGCTTCTGCCACGGGCCATACACGCGCAATGGGATTGGCGTGGTTTTCAGCACTTCAATCAGCTTGCTGTCCCCTTCCCAACCGCCCAGCACGGTGACATTAAACCGGGTATCACATTGCTGTTTGACTAAATCCAGTGAACCTTGCCCGGTCAGCTCCAGCATAGAAGATTTCCCTTCCATTTTCTTGAGCTCCAGATTGCCGTTATTGAGTCTGGCCTGCGCCGTGAGGTTATCAAGCGTTGTGACATTGTCGAAGTTTTGTTTAGCCTGCACATCGCTATTGCTGCGCGTTACCGCTTGCTGAATCAGCTGCTGGAAGTTCATCCCCTGCATAGTGGAATTTGACAGGGTAATGCTCGCATCACCTTGCCAACTGCGGCGGAAAGCGTCGGCATTGAGTTTGTCGCCGTTAAACTCCCCTTCCATCGACAGCAAGCCAGACAGGGCAATCGGATAGTCGAAGGCAGTCAGAATCTGCCCGATCTCGATGTTGTCTACTTTCGGATGGAAGGTTAATTGCGGTGGGTTGTTGCGAACATCAAGTTCACCCGGGAACGACATGCTACCGCGCCCCAGATTCCCCGTCAGCTCAGACACCGTCATCAGACCATACTGGTTAGTCATCGCCGATTGCACATCGGTGAAGTTCAGCCCGCGCCAGCGCACACTGGAAGCGGCAAGGTTAACCTGCGCACTAAAGCCGCGCAGGTTCTGGTAAGTGGTATCTTCAATTCCTGAGGCGATAATCGGCCGTGGCAACGTCGGTTGCTGTTGCGCCCGCTGTACAGCCTGGGTGTTGGTTACTGCATTCGCAGCCACCAGAGCATCGAGATTCAATTTATTGGAGCGGAGATTGAGCACCCACTGAGGTTTCTCTTCCAGCACCACACTCGCGCTACCTTGCAAATCACTGTCGTTCGCCGTCAATTGCAACTGACTGAGTTCGAGACGACGCTCAGGTTCAATCCAGCGTGCCGTCATCGAGCTGGTGCCTGAAATCCCGTTAGCAGGAAGATCGGCCCCTTGAAGCTGGTAATTGAACTTAGAGATAGTGGCGCTAAGCTGCTGCGGATAATCGGCAGCATTCAGATCGGCGACCAACGACATGTTCATATCGCGTTGATCGCGGTTAATACGGCTGCTCAGCTCAATGTGCGCCTGTTTTTTCTCATTCTGCTCCATTTGCAGATTGATATTACGCACCGTGATTTGCTCGTCACCGGTGTGCTGGAACACCAACACGCTGTCGGCAACTTTCAATTTGGCGATATCGAAAGACCAACCTCGTGTTTCGTCAGGTTCCGGGATATTGCCTGATGGGCCAACTGGGGCATCTTTCGCACGGCGCTCTTCAGTTTGCGGGGTAAGTTGAATCACCGCTCCTTTGAGCATCACCTGGTGAACTTTTAATTGGTGGGAAATCAGCGGAATTAACGCGACATCCAGACGCATGTTTTCAGCCGTGAGTAATGGCTGGCTGGCGCCGGGTGCCGTGAGTGACATACGCCCGGATAAAATACTCAGTTGTGGCCAGACGTGCCAACGCAGTGGGCCATCCAGATTCAACTGGTAGCCACTGCGTGATTCAACCTGGCGCACCATATATGCACGAAAGTCATTGGGGTTAACCAACAGCACCAACGCAGAAAGACCGGCTATCAGTACCACCAGCAAGATCATCAGCGTGGTTAAAAATCGTTTCATACAGCCCTCATACAGATGGGAACTCAGTCCTTATCAATACGGCTTGCAACCGCACCTTGCTGATCGCGATATTTTGCATCCTGGCGGCTGTTATAAGGGCGTGCCGCCGGGCCTGAGAGTGGCTCGAAGCTCAGTGCACCGATCATCATGCCAGGGCGTAAAGCCAGCGGTAGTTTACCGGAATTATAGAACTCAAGAACGATACAGCCATGCCAGCCAGGGTCAATACGGTGCGCGGTGACGTGCACCATCAGCCCCAAACGTGCCAGGGATGAACGTCCATCTAACCAACCGACTAAATCAGCAGGCAGCGTAACGGATTCAAGCGTGACCGCCAGCGCCAACTCGCCAGGGTGCAGGTAGAAGGCATCGCCTTCGTTGAGGACAATTTCGTCGCTCATCACGCGTTCAAGAGCGGCGCTCACTTCATCTTTCGGGCCGCTTAAATCAATAAACGGTGCTGTATGGCCGCTGAAGGTACGGAATTTGTTCCCCAAACGGACATCAACAGTCGCACCGCTAATGCGTTCAACTGGCGGACGAGGGGTAATCGTTAAGCGCCCGTCATCAAGCCAGGCTTCTATATCGCGGTCACACAAACGCATCGTTGATGCTCCTTATCAAGCTCAGTTTTGGTTACCCTGCCACAGCGCGCCAGATATAGCCACGCTACGACAGGTAAATACCAGGGTTATTCAAAGAACTGACTGATTTTCGCCTTCAGAATATCAATGGCGATACGGTTTTTTCCCCCGCGCGGCACGATAATATCGGCATACTGCTTGGAGGGTTCGATGAATTGTAAAAACATAGGACGAACGGTTTTCTGATACTGGGCCATCACCGAATCCATTGAACGGCCACGTTCGTTAACATCGCGTTTCATACGGCGCATCAGGCAAATATCCAGCGGCGTATCCACAAAGATGGAGAAGTTCATCTCTTCGCGCAGGCGCGCATCGGTCAGCAACAAAATCCCTTCCAGAATTATCACTTTCTTGGGCATTAAGTGAACAGTGTTACCGGTACGGGTATGTTCCACATAGCTATAAACCGGCAGCTCAATCGGATTACCGGCTTTCAGCGACTGAAGATGCTGGAACAGCAAATTGTGGTCCATCGCGTTGGGATGGTCGTAATTGGTCTTGACTCGTTCTTCCATCGAAAGATGGCTTTGGTCTTTGTAGTAACTGTCTTCTGGAATGACACCAATGTGTTCATCACCAACCTGATCACGCAGTTCGCGATACAGTGTGCTGGCTATAAGACTTTTTCCTGAAGCCGACGCACCGGCTATCCCGATGATGACGCATTGATGGGACTTGTCAGTCATGTTGTAACGAGCCTTGTTGACTTAAATGTTGAGGAGGGGCGACGTGAGAGACGTCAAACGCGGCAATTATAGGGAGATCCGCCCGCTGATACCAGAGTAATGCGCTTTGGGAGGTGATTTAAGCTACCAGACAGATAAGCTGCACAAAGCAAAGGAATCAATACCCATGCAACAAGAATGGTTTTTCACGCAAAAGGAAAATAAGTCTGTCAAATATCAGTATTTATGACTTCTTGATGCTAATTTATGACCAGACTACATAGGAAATGTAAATTGTTTGTACTAGCATAAACCGAAACTTATCTTTTTATTTGCATCCGGGCATGGCACCTGGCGGCACGCCTTAACGGATTTGCGGTAATGATCAAACAAAGCACAAAAGAGTTATTCGCGATGCCTTCCTTCGTACTGCCTGTGGGGTTGGGGCTTTTAAGCTTTATATTTACATGGTACTCGCTGGAATTATCTCTTGTAGGGACTGTTTTAGCCCCACTGTGGTTCCCGACCTCCCTAATGATGGTGGCTTTATTCCGCAATACTTTCCGTAAATGGCCCATGGTCATTGCGGTGTGTACATTAGGGAATCTGTGCGCTTCCGCTATTTTTCAGCCACTGCATGAGATTAGTCTCGGGTACACCATCATTAATATTATTGAGGCGTTGCTCGGCGCCTCATTAATGCGCCGCATGTTGCCGCAGCATAACCCGCTGCAAAACCTGAGCAATTGGGTCAAGCTGGTCATCTGTAGCGCGATCGTTCCGCCTATTGTCGGCGGCGTACTGGCGTTATGGCTGGCAGGTCCTGATAGCGGTAACCTCGCCAAAACTTTTTTCGTCTGGGTGCTCTCCGAAACTATCGGCGCGCTTGCGTTAGTGCCAACGGCGTTATTGTTTAAACCTGGCTATTTATTGCGTCATAAAAATCCCAATTTATTACTAGAAACCATATTCACTTTGGTCGTTACGTTGGCCCTTAGCTACCTGACACTGCGTTATATGCCGTGGCCATTTACCTTTATTATTGTGTTTCTGATGTGGAGTGCGATTCGCCTGCCACGTCTGGAAGCCTTTATTGTTTTCCTCGGCACATTGATGGTTGTTTCATTAATGATGGCTACTCACAACCAGGTCTCCATGGAGCCTCATACCACGGTAATGAATAATGCTCCGTGGCTCCCCTTCCTGATGATTTTATTGCCTGCCAACGTCATGACCATGGTGATGTATTCATTCCGTGAAGAGCGCAAGCACATCACTGAAAGCGAAGCGCGTTTTCGTAACGCGATGGAGTATTCCGCCATCGGTATGGCACTGGTTTCGACAGACGGCCAGTGGCTGCAAGTCAATAAATCGCTGAGCAAATTCCTCGGTTATACGGCAGAACAACTGCGTTCGCTGACGTTCCAACAAATCACCCATCCGGAAGATTTACACGCCGATCTACAGCAACTCAATATGTTGGTCAGTGGTAGTATTAATAGCTATTCGATGGAAAAACGCTATTACACCAGTAAAGGTGATGTGGTGTGGGCGTTACTGGCCGTTTCTATCGTGCGTGACGTTGACGGTTCCCCACTCTATTTAATCGCGCAAATTGAAGACATTAACGACCTCAAACATACCGAGTGGGTGAACAAACGTCTGATGGAGCGCATCACGCTGGCTAATGAAGCAGGCGGCATTGGTATTTGGGAATGGGATCTGGGGAGCGATGTTATCAGTTGGGATAAACGCATGTTCGACCTCTACGAAGTCCCGCCACATGTGAAACCAACATACGCTTTGTGGCTTGAACGTATTGTTG
This sequence comes from Buttiauxella sp. S19-1, assembly GCF_022134725.1. Lineage (NCBI taxonomy): Bacteria > Pseudomonadati > Pseudomonadota > Gammaproteobacteria > Enterobacterales > Enterobacteriaceae > Buttiauxella > Buttiauxella sp. S19-1. Next base: position 4,998 of record NZ_JAHWLU010000051.1, on the reverse strand, counting down.
CAGATGACGCGGCCGCTGCTGAGAAAACGGTGCGCGATGCCCTACAAGCTCGTATTCCGTTTAAGATGGAATACCGCATCCATGTTAAAGAAGGCGTTCGCCATATCCGTTCGCTGGCAAACCGCGTGCTGAATAAAAATGGTGATGTTGAGCGCCTGCTCGGCATCAACATGGATATGACGGAAGTTAAGCAACTGAACGAAGCGCTGTATCAGGAAAAAGAGCGTCTGCACATCACGCTGGATTCCATCGGTGAGGCCGTAGTTTGTACCGACGTCGATATGAATATCACCTTTATGAACCCGATCGCCGAAAAGCTCAGCGGCTGGCCGCAACAGCAGGCTATCGGCCAACATATTCTGGCTATCCTGCACATCACTTTCGGCGACACAGGCCCGGTGATGGAAAACATTCATAGCGGCGATTATTCACGCACCACCATCGAACATGAGGTGGTTCTGCATTGCCGTAATGGCGGCAGTTACGATATCCATTACAGCATCACGCCGCTCACCACGCTCGATGGGCAAAGTATCGGCTCAGTGCTGGTTATTCAGGATGTGACCGAATCGCGCAAAATGCTCAAACAGTTGAGTTACAGCGCCTCGCACGATGGGCTAACCCACCTTGCCAACCGCGTCAGCTTCGAAAATCATCTCAAACGTTTGCTGCAAAGTGCCGGAGAAAATCGTCAACGCCATGCCCTGGTGTTTATCGACCTCGACCGCTTTAAAGCGGTAAACGACACCGCAGGTCACGCTGCTGGCGATGCGTTACTGCGTGAATTGTCGTCATTGATGCTCAGCATGTTACGCACCGGCGATTTCCTCGCGCGCCTGGGTGGCGATGAATTTGGCTTACTGCTGCCTGATTGCTCATCGGATAATGCGCGCCATATTTCTGAGCGAATAATCCAAAGCATTAACGACTATCACTTTACGTGGAATGGGCGTTTACATCGTATCGGCGCAAGTGCCGGTATCACGCAAGTTGATGCCGACAACCGTATTGCGTCTGAAGTACTCTCGCAGGCAGATATTGCCTGCTACGCCTCGAAGAATGGCGGGCGTGGCCGGGTTACGGTGTTTGAATCTTCACAGCACAGCATCCGCAAAGAGAATCAAAACCTGCCGATGGATGAGCAAAAGCGCATCATTAACGACAGCCCAATCCTGATGGTCGCCCGTGCCATTGCCCCACCGCGCATCCCGGAATCGACCAGTTTCTATCTGCTGTCATTACGTTTCTGGGGAAGTGACGACGCGGTGCTGGATGAGTCTGCATTCCGCGCCGCAGTAACGGACAAAGAGCTGCAATGCACGCTCGATCTGCGGATTTTCGAAGAGTTCTTCAGTAAATATGCCCAGCCAGTGACCAATAAAGGCTTTGGAGTGGCGCTAGCCCTCTCCTCTCACGGTCTCGCCAGTGACAAAGTGGTCGATGAAATCCTGGCTCGTTTAGCGCGCAGTGTGTTGCCAGCACGCTTGCTGCACCTGGTCATCCATTGCGAAGCGCTACAGAGTGAAGATGAAAAGATTGACAGCAACCTGCAACGCCTGCGTGACAGCGGCTGCCATTTAATCCTCAGTCACGTCGGGCGTGACCTCGACATCTTTAAACGAATTTCACGCCAGAAGTTCAGCTACATCATTGTTGATGAGGAACTGATTCAGAACGTGCATTCCAACCTGATGGACGAAATGATGGTCACCATTATCCACGGTCATGCACAGCGCCAGTTCCTGCAAACCATTGCCGGGCCAGCCGATATGCCGATGGTAATGGACACGCTTTCCGGCATCGGCATCGACCTGATCTATGGTGAAGCGGTCACCCAACCGCTGCCGCTGGAGATGTTGCTTAATACCAGCTATTTCGCGATTAACTGATTCCCTGTGGGAATCGGGATTCAATCGGGAATATCGGGGTGCCAACCCTCGCTATACCAAATATGCAACAACGCATAAGAACGCCAGGGTTTCCAGCGGTCGGCATAACGGCGAATTTGCGCCGGTGTCATGCCCGGGAATCGTTGCTTAATCAGGTAATCATCGGCCAGGAAGACATCGCTGGCCTGCCAGCCGCGTAAAGCAATGTAGTTTGCTGTCCAGCGGCCAATGCCTGGATACGTTGTCAGCGCCTTGACCCCTTGTTCCACATCTGCAGGGCACTGTTGCGGAAATACCCCTGCCACCATTAAACGCGCCAGATGGATAATCGCTTCGCCGCGTTTAAGCGGCATTCCCAGGGCTTTGAGCTGTTCAGGGCTTAATGATGCCAGGCGCTCGGGCGTTGGGAAAATCCGCCAGTTCGGGTCTTCGGCCATTGGCTCACCAAAAGCTTGCGCCAGTTTGCTGGCGAGTTTTGCCGCCATCGCCACACTCACCAGTTGACCTAAAATCGCCCGTATCGACTGTTCAAAAGTGTCCATACAACCCGGCAAACGCAATCCTGGGCGGGCCGCCGATAAATCCCCCAGGCTTTCAAGAATGATCTGCGGCTGGCATTCGAGATCCAGCAGTTGCTTTATACGTTGCAGAACTTCACTGGCAACCGGCTGCAAACCTGCACTCAGGGTCACATTCAACTGACAGGCCGCTTCGTCAGGAACTAGCGTCAGTAATCCCTGATAGTGACCGAGTGCAAAGCTGCGGCAGTAACGTGTTTCACTGACGGTTTCAATGCCACTGACCGCGCGGCCAGCCAGAAATCCAAACATCCACTGCCAGTCATAAGGCGGGTTGTAGTTCAGTTGATACATTATCTCGTCCTGTGGTTCGTTAACTTCTGCCCAAATAGTTGCCCGACGCCTGACATTCCGCTAAAGTCGCCCCCCTTCTTCACGGCATGGGGACGTTATGCAATTTATAGGCTTTGATTATGGTACTGCAAACTGCTCTGTAGCAGTGATGCGCGATGGTGTTCCACAAGCGCTGGAGATGGAAAACGGTTCAACATTGCTTCCGTCGATGCTGTGTGCACCAACGCGTGAAGCGGTCAGTGAGTGGTTATATCGCCATCATGAGGTTCCGGCAACCGGGAAAGAAACCCAGGCTTTGCTACGCCGTGCGGTCTCTTTTAACCGCGAAGAAGATATTGATGTTTTGCCCGCTAGTGTGCAGTTCGGGCTCAGTTCCCTGCGCCAGTACATGGAAGACCCTGAAGAGGTTTACTTTGTTAAATCGCCAAAATCTTTCCTTGGCGCCACCGGCTTAAAACCGCAGCAAGTCGCGCTGTTTGAAGATTTAGTCTGCGCCATGATGCTGCACATCCGCAATCAGGCACAAAGCCAGGTGGCCGAGCCGATTACCCAGGCCGTGATTGGCCGCCCGATTAACTTCCAGGGCTTAGGTGGCGATGAAGCAAACCAGCAAGCGCAAGGTATTCTTGACCGCGCAGCACATCGTGCTGGCTTTAAAGATGTGGTGTTTCAGTTTGAACCGGTAGCGGCGGGCCTGGATTTTGAAGCCACGCTAACCGAAGAAAAACAGGTGCTGGTCGTCGATATCGGTGGCGGTACCACCGACTGCTCAGTCTTGCTGATGGGGCCGCAATGGCGCGCCCGTCGCGACCGCGAACAAAGCCTGCTCGGCCACAGTGGCTGCCGTGTTGGCGGTAACGACCTCGATATTATGCTGGCGTTCAAACAGCTTTCCCCATTATTAGGGATGGGTGGTCAAACAGAGAAAGGCATCGCACTGCCAGTATTGCCGTGGTGGAATGCGGTGGCGATAAACGACGTTCCCGCGCAAAACGATTTTTACAGCAGTGCCAATGGCCGCATGCTCAATGAATTGGTACGCGATTCACGCGATCCTGAAAAAGTCGCGTATCTGCAAAAAGTCTGGCGTCAGCGCCTGAGCTATCGCCTGGTGCGTGCTGCGGAAGAGAGCAAAATTGCGCTTTCCGACAGCCAACAAGTCGCCACGCTGCTGCCGTTTATCAGCAAAGAATTAGGCTGCGAAATCAGCCAACCCGAGCTGGAAAGTGCGATTAGCCAGCCGCTACAACGGATTCTGGAGCAAGTCACGCTGGCACTGGAAAACAGCGCCGTGAAACCGGATGTGATTTATCTTACCGGCGGTAGCGCCCGTTCACCGTTGCTAAAACAGGCACTGGCGCAGCAATTACCAGGCATTCCGCTGGCAGGCGGCGATGATTTCGGCTCGGTGACCGCAGGTCTGGCCCGCTGGGCTGATGTGGTATTTAAAGACTAAAACACAACGCCGTGGGGAAACTCACGGCGTTTTAGATTTTCAGATGTTTCACCCCATCGGGAAATTCAATTTGCAGCGAAAGCTTGCCGCCCAGCGCTTCGATATAACGTTTTAACGTTCCCAATTTGACTTCATTACCGCGTTTTTCAATCGCCGTCACCGCCGGTTGGCTAATGCCCATCGCGTCGGCCAGTTGTTGCTGCGACCAGCCCATTTGCTCGCGAATCATATTCAAACAGCTTTCCAGAATCAGTTCCTGAGTCGCTTCAGCTATTCGTTGCTGACTTTCAGGTGAACGACGAGCAATTAACTCTTCTAATGTGCTGTAACCTTTCGGATTGTTTTTCATATTATTTTTCCTGTGACTTCAACCAAGCTATAAACTCTTTGTCCGCAATCGTGATCATCGATTCGTAGAACCGTTTAGTTTTCGACTTATCACCTGCGCACAACAGAACAGCATTCCGGCGGTAATCAAAAATATAAAATGCCCGAACGGGCTTACCCTGGTGCTGAACTCTCAACTCTTTCATGTTGGCAAAACGTGAACCATTTACAGTGTCGGCGTAGGGACGAGGCAAACAAGGCCCCCAAAACCGTAAATGCCCCATCACTGCAAGCATCTTTTCCTGAAGATCATTGTGTTGCTCATCAAACCATTCTTCATACCGTTTTGTAGTCAATATCTTCCATGTCATAGCGTCGCCTTATAAACTATAGGTTATATTTGAAATATAAACTACAGTTTATTGCTGAAGAAATGAACAGGATACTATTCAAG
>NZ_JAHWLU010000050.1:0-30993 GCF_022134725.1 Buttiauxella sp. S19-1 | reverse complement strand
TTGCAATAGTTGAGGTGTCTGATTTGAGACTTTTTGCCAGGCTCGAACCTGCTTTATATCCGACGTTTTCAGATAAACGCCCGAACTCACGACCAGCAAAATCACCGCTCCCGGTGCAAAAAACCAAAAATGGGCTTTTTTACTGACGGTAGGCAGCGCTGCTTTTTCAGGCTCGTCACTAAAATGCACCCGCCGCTTGCGGCTGCGCCTCACAATCACACCCGCACCGCCCAGCACAAACAACACCGGAAGTACCCATAAAATCAGCGTTGCGGGCGTCATTGGCGGTTCGTAAGTCACGAAATTACCGTAACGTTCCACCATATAGTCGATGATCTGCTGCTTGGTTTTCCCCTGCTGTTGCAGTTCATAAACTTTCAAACGCATGTCTGAAGCGATCATGGCGTTAGAATCGGCAATGCTATTGTTCTGGCATTTCGGGCAGCGCAGTTGCTCTGTGAGCTGGCGGAACTGCTGTTCTTGCGCTTCGTCTTTAAACTGGAAAGTATCGATCGCCGCCAGAACATTAAAGGAGAACAGGAATGCGATGAGAATTAGCCAACCGCGTTTCATGCGCCAGCCTCCTTATTGTATTTTTCCCACAGCGGTTTCAGCTCCTGTTGCCAGACGCGATCGTTAAGATCACCGGCATGGCGATAACGGATGATCCCTTTGCCGTCGATCAGGAAGGTTTCCGGCGCGCCATAAACGCCCAGATCTAACCCCAGCATCCCGTTGCCATCAAACAGGCTCAGCGCGTAAGGATTACCTAATTCATTCAGCCAGGTAATGGCTTTGCGGCGATCGTCTTTATAGTTCATGCCGACCACCCGCACGCCCTGCGCTTTCAGGCCGTTAAGGTATTGATGTTCGGCGCGGCAAGTTGGGCACCAGGTCGCCCAGACATTAAGCAACAACGGTTTGCCATCAGTCAGCACAGACTGGTCGTAAATCTTGCCAGGATTTTCAAGCGATTCGAGACGAAACACCGGCACTGGCTTGCCAATCAACGCCGATTCCAGATTGGTTGGGTCATCGCCCTGCGCATTACGCGCCAGTTGCCACAGCAGCATCGCAGCCAGCAGTAAAAACAGTACCAGCGGGATAAATAAGACTTTGCGATTCATGCGGCCTCCGGCATGTTTTTGCGTTGGCGATAACGCGGGTCGAATAAGCAGAACAGCCCGCCGAGCGTCATCAAAATTCCGCCCATCCAAATCCAGCGCACGAAAGGTTTGTAATAGAGGCGAACCGCCCAACTGCCGTCATCCAGCTCTTCACCGAGCGCGGCGTACAGGTCACGCGTCACGCCGCCATCAATCGCCGCTTCGGTCATCATGGCGCGGTTGCTGTTGTAGAAACGCTTTTCAGCGTGCAGCGTGGCTTCAGGTTTGCCATTGCGTGTGACGTCGATAATCCCCACGCCGCCACGGTAATTTGGGCCGTTCAGTTCGTGAACATCGCGGAACACAAAGTGATACTGGTGGATGTCGATGCTGTCGCCGACTTTCATGCGCACATCGCGCTCGATGCTGTAATTCTGGCTAAACGCGATACCCACCACCGTCACCGCCAGCCCCAGATGGCCAAACACCATGCCCCAGTGGCTGCGTGGCAATTTCCATAAGCCTTTCAGCAAACCATGGCGATACGTAGCACGCTCGTAGACTTCGGTTAACGCCAGCACAAACACCCATACCGCCATCAGCAAACCGACCACCGTCATCGCTTCGATGCGGTCTTGCATTAGCCACGGCAAAGTTAACGCCAGCGCCACGGTCACCACCACGGCAACCACCAACCTGCGCACCAGCTTTTGTGGTTCATCACGACGCCAGCGCACTAGTGGGCCAATGCCGAGCAACAATGCAAACGGCGCCATCAGCGCGGTAAACATGGTGTTGAAGAACGGTTCACCGATAGAAATACTGCCCAGCCCCAGTTGCTTGTGCACCAAAGGCAGCAACGTGCCCAGCAACACCACCAGCATGGCGGCGATCAACAGCACGTTATTGCCGAGTAAAAAGGATTCCCGCGACCACAGACTATTTCCGACGCGTGAACGGACTTTGCTGCCTTTCACCGCATACAGCAGCAGCGAGCCGCCAATCACAATCACCAGGAAAGCGAGGATAAACATGCCGCGTGCCGGATCGGATGCAAACGAATGTACCGAAACCAGCACGCCCGAACGCACCAGGAAAGTGCCGAGTAAACACAGAGAGAACGCGGTAATCGCCAGCAACACCGTCCAGGCTTTGAAACTGCCACGTTTTTCCGTCACCGATAGCGAGTGAATTAACGCAGTACCCGCCAGCCACGGCATAAACGAGGCGTTCTCAACCGGGTCCCAGAACCACCAGCCGCCCCAGCCCAGCTCGTAATAAGCCCAGGCCGAACCCAACACAATGCCGATGGTTAAAAATGACCACGCCGCTAAAGTCCACGGGCGTGTCCAGCGCGCCCAGGCCGAATCGAGTTTCCCGGCCATCAGTGCGGCAATCGAAAATGCAAACGCCACAGAGAAACCGACATACCCCATGTACAACAACGGCGGGTGGAAAATCAGCCCGATGTCTTGCAGCAGAGGATTCAGGTCGCGCCCTTCGATAGGGAAATCCGGTAGCGTGCGGGTAAATGGGTTAGAAGTGAAAATGATAAACAGCAGGAAGCCGAAATTAATCATCCCCATCACAGCTAACACGCGCGCAACGGCATCTTGCGGCATGCTGCGGCTAAACAACGCCACCGCAAACGTCCATCCGCTCAGCAGCAACACCCACAGCAGCAGCGAACCTTCATGTGCGCCCCAGGTGGCGGCAACGCGATACCATACCGGCAACTCGCTGTTGGAGTTATTCGCCACATACAGCACGGTAAAATCGTTCACCACAAAGGCGTTCACCAGCACCAGGAAACTGGCGCACAGCGTGATAAACAGCGCCCAGGCCAACGGACGCGAAGAGGCCATCAGGCGCGAGTCATTACGCTTTACGCCCCACAACGGATAAACACTGAGTAACAATGACCAGCCAAGTGCCAGACAAAGCAAAAAACTGCCAATTTCTGGCATCATGAGGCGTTATCCTTATAGGCCTGCGGGGCGCGTTGGTGGTTCTTATCCATCGCTTCTTTCACTTCCGGCGGGGTGTAATTTTCGTCATGCTTTGCCAGCACTTCTTTGGCGGCAATCTTATTACCAGCCTCAAACTCGCCTTGTGCGACCACACCCTGCCCCTCGCGGAACAAGTCTGGCAAAATGCCATCGAAACTCACGTCAACTACGCCGCTGGCATCGTAAAGTTTGAAGGTGACTTTCAGCGTATCTTTATCACGCTTCACACTGCCCGGTTGCACCATGCCGCCAACGCGCAAACGCTGCCCCACTTCAGGCAACTGATGGCTTTCACCTTTGCCATACAGGATTTCGCTCGGCGTATAAAACAGGTCGATATTGCTGCGCAGCGCATACAACACCAGCGTGATAGTGAGCCCTAACCCCACCAGCACAGACAGCGCCAGATAGAGTCGATTTTTGCGACGAGTATTCATTCAGTTCCCTCTGCATGTTGTGCCGCCTGAATACGCTTTTCCCGTGCATGTTGGCGTCTGACCGCATTTAAAATGGCACGACGCTGCACACGAGTGTGTACCAGCAAAAGCAGCAACGGGATAAAGGTCAGCGCGACAGCCAGCCAGACGTAAAACGCGTAGCCGCCCATGGCAAAAAAATCACCCCAACTCAAAAATGCCCTGGTCATGAGTTTCTCCCTTTATTCGCCAGTTCCATCACCCACGGGCGGCGCTGCTCCTGAAGCAAAATAAGGTTACGCAAACGCATCAGCGTCAGCGTGGCAAACAGCATCAGAAAACCAAAAATGGTCAGGCGCAACGGAGTGCGCATTGAAGGGTCGATACTTTGCTGCATGTTAGTTGAACCTTGATGCAACGTGTTCCACCACTCCACCGAGTAGTGAATAATCGGCAAGTTCACCACGCCGACCAGTACCAGAATCCCTGCCGCGCGCCCGGCCAGGCGGCGGTCATCAAAGGCGTTATACAGCGCAATCACGCCGATATAGAGAAACAGCAACACCAGCTCGGATGTCAGCCGCGCGTCCCATACCCACCAGGTTCCCCACATCGGTTTACCCCATGCAGAACCGGTCACCAGCGCGATAAAGGTAAACACCGCGCCCACTGGCGCCATCGCCGCCACGGCAAGGTCAGACATTTTCATCTGCCAGACAAGGCCAATAAACGCCGCCACCGCCATCGAGCCATAAATGCCCATCGACCAGATCGCCGCAGGTACGTGAAGATACATAATGCGATAGCTCTGGCCTTGTTGATAATCCGCAGGCGCAAATCCAAAACCCCAGACACAACCTGCCACTAACAGCACCGCGCTGAACATCGCAAACCACGGCACAAACAGCCCGCAAAGCTGGTAAAGGCGCTCGGGTTTAGCGAGCTGATGTAACCATTTCCACATAATTATTTGCTCACGAAATCAAAACAATGGTGGATGATGCTGCGCTTATCCACCCTACAAAATATTGATATGTTATGTTTCACGTAGGTCGGATAAGCGCAGCGTCATCCGACAAATCTATTGCACACTCACACGCAGCGCCGCCGCCGTAGCAAACGGGCTTAATGTCGCGCTGGCCGCCAAAAATGCACCAAGAATAGCCATATAACCGTCAACCGGCAGATGCATAGAGGCTGCGTCCATAGCGGCGGTCGCAAAAATTAACAGCGGAATAGTCAGCGGCAGCACCAGCAAACTCAGCAGCACACCGCTACGCCGCAACCCCACCGTCAGCCCCACGCCTGGGGCGCCCAAAAAACTCAACGTTGGCGTCCCCAACAACAGCGTCAACGCCATCACTTTCCAGGCGTAAAAATCCTGCCCGAGCAACAAAGCGGCAAGCGGCGAGAGGATCAGCAATGGCAAACCGGTCACCACCCAGTGAGCGGTCACTTTCGCTAACACCACCATCGGTAAAGGGATGGGTAGCAACATCAGTTGCTCAAGCGAACCGTCCTGAAAATCATCACGAAACAGCCTGTCCATCGCCAGCAACGACGCCAACAGCGCCGCAACCCAAATCACACCCGGCGCAATGCGCGCCAGTAATTGCGGCTCAGGGCCAATCCCCAGCGGAAACAGCGTGATAACGATCAGAAAAAACCACAACGGGTTGGCGATTTCTGCCCCTTTGCGGAACACCACTCGCAGTTCATGCAGAAAAATCCGGCGCATCATGCCCGTTTCTCCTGCAAATGAATCTGGCGCAGATTGTCGACCGCCAGCGGCTGATGCGTAGTAAGAATGACCATGCCGCCATTTTCGGTATGGCGCAGGAGCTGATGCGTGAGTTTTTCTACACCCGCGGCATCAATGGCGGTGAAAGGCTCATCCAGAATCCACAGTTTGTGTGCGCTTAACCACAAACGGGCCAACGCCACTCGCCGTTGTTGCCCGGCCGAAAGCTGGTGAACCGGGACATCTTCAAACCCCAGTAAACCCACTTCAGTAAGTGCTTGCCAACGTAGTGATTCCGCACCTTGCGCGTGATAAAAGCTGAGATTTTCAAAAGCGGTGAGAACCGTTTTGATACCGGGCTGATGCCCGAGCCACAGCAAATCCTGATGATAGTGTTCGCGCGCGCGGGATAACGTTTCCCCTTGCCACTTCACTTCGCCATCCTCAGCTTGTGCCAGCCCCGCCAAAATCCGCAACAGCGACGTTTTCCCGGCACCATTTTTCCCGGCGATTTGCACCATTTCACCTGGGCGTACGCTAAACGACAACTCGCTAAATAACACGCGGTCATCACGTACGCAGGTCAGGTTAATCGCATCAAGCATTTGAGGAGTCACTCCTTGTCTCGGGATGCAAAATCATAACACATCATAGGCTTTGCTCCAGATTGGCTCGCGCCGTTGCGGTACTCCAAAAGAGGTAATCCTTACCCCCAGGATCAAAATTAAGTCGAATTAGCTGACACCAGGAGGCACAGAGCTAAAAACCGCTACGCTTAAAGAAACAAACACTCCGTGAGTGCCCCGAAATATGGATGAATTAAAAGAAGACAAAATCGATAAATCCACCGATGCCATCGAGGTCGAAAGTGATGAGAAAGATCACGGCGAAAAGATAGAAGTCGATGAGGAACGCCTACCCTCGCGGGCGATGGCCATCCACGAACATATCCGTCAGGACGGTGAAAAAGAGTTAGAACGGGACGCGATGGCATTGCTGTGGTCGGCGATTGCGGCGGGTTTATCGATGGGTGCATCGCTGCTGGCGAAAGGGGTATTTCACGTCAATCTCGAAGGTGTACCCGGCAGCTTTTTACTGGAAAACCTCGGCTACACCTTTGGGTTTATTATCGTCATCATGGCGCGCCAACAGTTGTTCACCGAAAACACCGTCACCGCCGTACTGCCTGTCATGCACAAACCCAACGGGGCAAACCTCCTGCTGTTGCTGCGCTTATGGGGCGTGGTGCTACTGGGTAATATTATCGGCACCGGGCTTGCCGCGTTTGCGTTTGAATATATGCCAATATTCGACGAAGAAACGCGGGATGCTTTTGTCACCATCGGCATGGAAGTCATGCACAACACCGCAGGTGAAATGTTTGCCAACGCCATTATTTCCGGCTGGATTATCGCCACCATGGTGTGGATGTTCCCGGCGGCGGGTGCGGCAAAAATAGTGGTGATCATCATCATGACCTGGCTGGTCGCACTGGGTGATTTAACCCACATCGTGGTCGGCTCTGTAGAAATTCTCTACCTGGTCTTTAACGGCACCATCCACTGGAGCGATTTCTTCTGGCCATTCGCATTACCCACGCTTGCAGGCAACATTTGCGGCGGAACATTTATCTTCGCGCTGATCAGCCACGCACAAATCCGTAACGATATGAGCAATAAGAAAAAAGCCGAGGCGAAAGCTGAAGCAAAACGCAAACAGGAAGTGGAAGACGGCAAAAGCGGAAAACAGGCGCAACGCAGATAAAACTGGTTACGTTTCAGGCAATCAGCCTGTTTGCCCCTTAACTCCGCTCTAAAAGCGGGTATACTACTGCCCGCAATACCCAAAATAATTTGAATTGTGGGTAGGCGGCAAGAGAACAAAGTCCCAGGAGCTTACTTGAGTAAGTGACTGGGATTTGTGAATGCAGCCAACACCTCCACAATTTAAAGTATGAAGGGTATGAGTCCTCTTAGTTAAATGGATATAACGAGCCCCTCCTAAGGGCTAGTTGCAGGTTCGATTCCTGCAGGGGACACCATACTATGGTAAACATATATCAACTGATGTAATTTTTTCTGTTATAAAACTGCAATTTACGAACCTTTCCCTTCCCTGATAGTCAATATACATAAACCATTATCCACCAGCATCAACACCTTTTTGTGGGTACGACTGCGGGCATTTTCAGTTCGATAATAACCGTACCCTCAAAATGTCGTCAAAGAGGCATGTTTTATGGCACTGACTGATATGACTGTTCGTAATGCTAAACTCCAGAACAAGGCGTACAAGCTCACTGATAGCAGCGGGCTTTTTCTCTTCATCTCACCCGCAGGCTCAAAACTGTGGCGTTTCCGTTACCGTTTCGAGAACAAGGAACAGACCTTTAGCATCGGGCCTTACCCTGAAATCTCATTATCCGAAGCCCGCTCAAAGCGCGATGATGCCCGTAAGCTACTTGCTAACGGTATTAACCCAGCACAACAAAAACGAGAAAAGAAAGAAGAGAAAGCCAACAGTCGTACCTTCGAAGCAGTGGCTCGTGAGTGGCATAAAAGCAATCGAAAATGGGTCGATACTCATGCAATCAAGGTACTCACATCTATGGAAACTCACGTTTTCCCTACACTAGGTAAACGGGACATTACAGAATTGAATACCCGCGATTTGTTGATTCCAGTAAAAGTCGTGGAAGCTAAGGGGAATATAGAAACAGCCACCCGTCTTCAACAGCGTATAACCGCCATTATGCGCTACGCTGTACAGAATGCTTATATCACTTACAATCCTGCTCAAGACATGTCTGGGGCTGTTTCCAGTCAAAAAAGTGAGCACAGGCCAGCACTACCTTTCGATAAGGTAACTGAACTACTTAAAAATATTGAAAGATACCAAGGACAATCACTCACTACCTTAGCGATAAATCTGGCCCTACTCACCTTCACCCGCTCTAGTGAATTTCGCTTTGCCCGCTGGAGCGAAATCGACTTGGGACGAGCACTCTGGAGCATTCCTCCGAAACGAGAAACAATTGAAGGCGTTAAGTTTTCTGAACGCGGCTCCAAAATGGGCACAGAACACTTAGTACCTCTGTGCAAACAAGCAGTTGCAATTCTGGAGCAAATACACGAGATCAGTGGCGAGTTTGATCTGATATTTATTGGTGATCACAATCCTTACAAACCAATGAGTGAAAACACTATCAATAAAGCACTTCGCAATATGGGCTATGACACTAAAACTGATATCTGCGGCCATGGGTTCCGAGCGATGGCTTGTAGTGCGATGATTGAATCAGGTCTGTGGTCAAAAGATGCTGTCGAACGCCAAATGAGCCACCTGGAACGCAATAGTGTCCGAGCTGCGTATACACACCTAACCAAACATATGGAAGAGCGCAAGCAAATGATGCAGTGGTGGGCGGATTACCTTGATGCCAACCGTGAGGGTTACGTGACACCTTATGAGTTTGCAAATGGAAACAAATAAATAGTCACATTTTCATTAAACTTCAAAGAAAATAACGGTAGTTAATCCACTTATAAGAGACGTTCTTTATGGAATCTCCCAAAAACACTTCGGCTTTGCTACCGTTTCCCGAATTTTGCACGCTACCCGAGGCTCCCAGTCTGCTGGGTTGTTCTCTTGATAGTATTGTTCAGATGGCAGTACATAATGAAATTGAAATCTGCGTTTGGTTCAAGGACGAAAAAGAAGTCAGTCTTATTTTAAAAAAAGACACGAGTCCCCAGACAGCAATGTTCCTTGATTTCATCCTTGAGAATAAAGTTCAGATTTCAGAACGTTGTACATTTGAACGAATTGAATTCCCTGGGTATGCTTATCTCAGACATACCACAATCAAGAAAATCCCTGATAAATTCGAAGTGCGTACATCAGGTAGTAATGGCGCTGAATTGGTTAAACGTTCACAGCACATCAAATACCGGGCCAATACTGCATTTATCCCTGCAATTATCACCGGCCTGTGGAAAATTGAGAACCCACCGACAGACTTAACCATAACTCGCCAAATTTTCCTCAAGGAAAGGCTTTTTTATATAACGCCCTCCGATTACCCTCCTGACTACCCAGAAGTACTGTTCAGACCCAGAAGCCATTCTGAAAAACTATTAATTACCATTGAAAATATTTATATCACCAAGAGCCAGCTCGAAAAAGCCAGCTATCTGATCGAAGAAAAAAGCAGCAAACAATCAGAATCAGAATCAAATAACAGAAAAAGATATGCGCCAGACAGAGAGCAAATACTTTTAGGGGTTTTACACCTTCTACTAAAAAGTAGAGCTGAATTTGATGAAAAATGTGTTAATGACAATGGGGAAATTAATAAAGAAGCATGGCTTCGCCTTATACGTGAAAAATCAAAAATTCTATTCAGAAATGGCAATCCACCGCTGAGCCACGAAACTATCCGTGATTTATTGGGTGATGCGCTTCTTCCTGCTAAAGAAAGAACGATGAGCCAAAACAAACCCAGCCGAAATTCCAGACCAGTCCCCTCCAAATAGCCCCTCAACCACCGCTGTGAAATTACTTCAGCTGAATGACTCCCTTGCTCCGGAAGAATTTTATGGTTCTTCCGGAATTTTTTTGCAGTAAAATCGACATCTCACCACTAAAAACCCATTAGAAACAATAAAATAACAACATCCAATAGTTCGCCATCTCCCTTTCCACTCCCCATGTACTGTACAGAATAACGTAATAGAATTGCGTCCACACATTGAGATTAACATAAGTAAATAGAGTGATTCAGGAGGCAGCAACAGATGGCACCGAATTCAGCCCCAAAGCATCGTGATGAAGGAAGTGGATACGATATCCCCCCGGAGTGTAAGCTTATTGGCATGAAAACCATCATGGGTATGACAGAATTTACGCATGCTTTTTTTTACAAGAAAATAGCAGAAAAAAAATTTCCGGAACCTATTAAATTCGGGCGAAAATCCCGATGGATACTCAGTGATGTTCTCAAGTGGATTGAAGAACATAAAAACAAATAGCAAAGTGCAGTAATTTTTGCAAAACAATTTAACAGTAAGAAAGGAGGGTGGAAAACCGAAAAATCAGGTAAAGCAACTGCGCCAGCAAGGTGCCAATTTAAATCTTTTTCTTTTATTCACAACTAGCGTGAAGGGTCTCGCTCGGCCCTTTGTTAGAAAGTGAAGTTATTGAAATACCAACGTGCTAAATACATCGCACTCGATATAAATACTGACCAGCTTCTCAACACAATAGAAGCATTAAGGAATTAAAAATGAAACGCAATTCAAATCCTAAATCGATGTTTACACATGATGAAGCAGAGGACGAGTATCAACGCCCAAAATACCCACGCTTTGGGCGTCGTGGTATATATAGTTATGATCCTTCGAATGTAAATAATAATATTCACGAGTCGAATTCCCGCAACCATAGTGAAATAAAGACCGACGGGAACACTAATGCTCTGATCGTAGCAAGTAAGAATAATGCAGGCAATAAACCTGCTAACCACCAGACAAACACTCTGTCAAATACGGATACGTTATCTGTCTCTCATTCAGGCATTCTGCCAAATTCCCCGCAGGCGGTTAACAGCAACTGTGGTCTTACTAATAAAGAAATCCCAGTACTCGATGATTTGTCCCTTTTATTACCAAGAGCTAAAACCCTGGAAGAAGCACAGATGTTAGCGGGCCACGGAATTATTACTTACGACGACGTATTCAATACCGGACGATTTAGCGACAAGGTCATGTTTCCAACAGAAACCGTCGAAAACACTAGCGAAGCAAAGTCACTTACAGAATCTTCAGCTCACTATGCATCTACTTCAGTGGAATGCACCATCATTCCCAACCGCGAGCAATTGAAAGCGATCGTGGAAAAGCTTGATGCCCGTCGTGCCCGTGAGAAAACAATCCATAAAGACGCAAATTCCACTCCTTTAGCAAAGAATACTGCGGATAGCACTGAAGCGGCTGCGCATAGCCCACAAACCACTAAAAATCTCGTCACACAGGGTACAAATCCCAACTGTGATCTGCAGTCAGAGGATTCAATGCCTGTAGTGGCAACAGGGTCAGTGAAGATCCCGCCGGAACAACTTGAGATGTTTAAAGGCATTGTTTTGCTTTCCGTAAAGCAGATAGCGGTATTATTCAATATCACAGTCAAAAGTATTAATAAGAATATTGCCGAAGGCAAATTTCCGACGCCGGTTAAATTCAGCGATCGTATAACACGTTTTCGACTGATCGACCTGGAACAGTACATTGAGTCAATGTCTGGCTGCAAAGTTAAAAGCCAGAAAAAATAAGCTAATTGATGCACTTAATTAACATTAGTGCGAACAAATAACTTTTTTCGCACCCATCGCGGTGCCCAATATTACTTTTTTTATTTTATTAGTAGTCAACATAAGGGCCAATGTTTGGCCCTTCAAGGACATGTAAAAATGGCGAAGCATGAAAATATTATTCCAGTCAAAAAAGTAATGCGTTCTTTGACGATCATGGAACAGGCACACAAAAAGAACATTCTGGCATCACGAGCTTTTAAAACTCTCACTAATACGGATGCCTGGTCATTCGTTGAAAATGAGCTTCAACGATCAACCTGCCATGAACAGCTGATCGATCCTCTGGGTATGGCCCAGGTTTTTAACAAATATTTTCAGATGCAATGGAATCAGTGCTGCTACAACATGGTCGATGGAGAAAGGCTAATTGATGGCTACACAGGAATGCCTGATTATCAGCTTCATTACTGGCTTGATAATACACTTAATGCATACTGTCAGACTCAGCACAATGGACTAATTACCGCTAATAATTATTATGCAATCCCACGAATTATCGTGGAGAATGCGGGCATTTCAAATGCAAACTCCTGCGTTATCCCGGCCCCCTTGGGGAGTTTATGGAAAGACCATATTTCAGAAAAAAGAGGAGAAGCTATAGCTCCCAAAAAAAAGAAACTCATCAGATTTGTGTCCAGCTGGGATATAAGCAAGCTTGAACGTTTTGTGAATAACATTCAAATCCAAAAAACAGACTATAGTAGACCTCTGAATTTAATAACAAGAGAGTTCCCTTTATTTAACTTGATTTTCAATGATTTTGAGAAATCATCTGAATTGAAAGATGTGTTTGCTAACCTAAAGGAATTTAAAAAACGGTTAAAAACACACACCTATCTTCTTGAAGTGATCGCTATTGCCTTTTATTATTCACTAGTGACTATGGATGAGGATAATTTTTTATTCAAAATAAGAGCATTAAAATTCACTACTGTGGATGCAGAAACAGGGAAAGAAATGGAAGATAAAGCGGCTATAAAAAAGGTTATAGATATAACCAAGTGTGCGATGATGGCATTTACTAATATCGACCCGGCAAGTAGCCTTGATGAAATGAATGAGTTTTATCAAACGATATTTACCTATCCCGCAAAGCCATTATTTGAATATGATTAATAATCATTGACTATAAAACTATAACGACCTGAACAATACAACCATTTTGTACCAGAGCTATGAAATTTAAAAAAATTCATGGCTCTTCACTGCAGAGCTCCCATCTATATCTCTGCAAAGCGTTCGTAGCTTTATGGCTACATGCAAAACTTTCCCCATAGTACCAACCAAATAATCAAACACCTTCATATCAGAGTTGGCTATCTTAACCCCTCTTTTTGAGCATGCTAATATCGACCACGATTCACTGAACTCCTCAGCCTGTGGCATTTAGTGTGTAGTGGTCAACAAAAACTGGCCACCACTTTAGAGTTTTTCCAGTATCGATTTTCCGATTCGTTGGGGGGTAACCCGCCGTTATATTCATGCGGCCTGAGCGCGCTGTAATACCCAACGATATAATCTGTTATTTCATGGGCAGCATCGCTGAAGCTTACGTAACCAGTCACTGGCACCCATTCATTCTTCAGACTCCTGAAGAAGCGCTCCATCGGGCTGTTATCCCAGCAGTTTCCACGTCGGCTCATACTCTGTTTGATCCGGTACCGCCACAATAACTGCCGGAACTGCCTGCTTGTATAATGACTGCCTTGATCGCTGTGGAACATCACTCCGTCTGGCTTGCCGCGAGCTTCCCACGCCATTTCCAGCGCTTTGGCCGTCAGTTTGCTATCCGGGGAGAACGATATTGCCCAACCCACCGGTTTCCTCGCGAACAGATCGAGAACAACTGCAAGGTATGCCCAGCGCTTACCTGTCCAGATATACGTCACGTCACCGCACCACACTTGATTTGGCTCTGTCACTGCGAACTGCCGCTCAAGGTGATTCGGGATCGCGACGTGTTCATGGCCGCCACGTTTATATCGATGAGTAGGCTGCTGGCAACTGACCAGCCCCAGCTCTTTCATCAGTCTGCCAGCAAGCCAGCGTCCCATCCGATAGCCTCTCTGGGTTGCCATTGTGGCGATGCTCCTTGCTCCGGCAGAACCATGGCTGATGTTATGCAGCTCCATCACCTGGCTTCGTAATACAGCCCGCCTGCCGTCTGGTTTTTCAGGACGGTTTTGCCAGTATTTGTAGCTGCTACGATGAACCCCGAACACGTGGCAGAGAGAGGCCACTGGATAACGCGCCCTGAGTTTCCCGATTAACGAGAACTGTTCAGGGAGTCTGACATCAAGAGCGCGGTAGCCTTTTTTAATATTTCGTTTTCCATTTCAATACGTTGCAGCTTTTTCTTTAGCTCACGTATTTCGATTTGTTCCGGGGTTATTGGAGAGGCGTTTGTCGTTTTGCCCTGCCGTTCATCACGCAGCTGTTTTACCCATTTCGTCATCGTAGAAAGGCCAACGTCCATGGCCTTCGCTGCCTGAGCGGCAGTGTAATTTTGATCGACAACCAACTGGGCTGACTCACGTCTGAATTCAGGACTAAAATTTCTTCTTTTCATTGGTGCACCTGTGTTGTTCTGAGGTGAGCATATCACCTCTGTTCAGGTGGCCAAATTCAGTGTGCCACTACAGTGCGAGACTCTCCTCCTCAGAAGACACTTCGGCCTGCTTTGCTATCTCCGTAAATGGATTCAGCATTGTGTATCTATCTTCCAACCAGCGCATACGCCTGAAAAGCCGTAACATAACTTGTCGGGCGCCATACAGAGACCGGCTTTGATGCCTTAGGCTCATCAACGCTTTTTACCGTTAACCAGCACGATTAACTGTCTCGGATCGTCAGCTATAGGCGAAAAATAAAAGTTTGAAATAATATAAAGTTTACCCAAAAGACTTCGCAACCATATTGTCGCCCTGCTCAGCTAATCGGCAAGTTTCATCACGCAGCTAAAAGGTTTTGTCAGATCATCTTCCCTGAGGCAGTTGCTAGCATGTTAGCGCAGCAATGTAGCAGTATCTAAGGTGAATGACCCTCGCAATCATTAGCACGCCTTAAAAAGGATGCCGGTCGACCACATACATTTAAATAATAATTATATTGATTTATATCAATATGTTAATTTTGGTTATGTTTTGGTTTTAACCTTTGCAATATAGAAGTATTATTTTGCGAGCGATCCACTTGCCCTGCTTTCCCTCATCATTCTTTCGGTGTCTGCGAAAAGTCATTTTAAGGTTATTTCCCATGGAGTTATGGATATTTATAGCAGCGATTTATTTAATCTATTTGTTGTTTTTCAAAAAGAAAAAACATAAACCTGCAGCAGGTTATGCTTCCAGAACCGTGAATATGCCACCTAAAGAACGTCTTGCTAACAACAAAAAGAATGAGACTGTTGTGCATAGCGATGACAGTGAAGATGATAATCTGGCAACATTTACGCTAAGTGGCCGGAGTGTCGAGTATCAATTAACAACCACTCAACGCCAGAATCCCTCAAAAACTACTGGTGCTTTGGCTCGATGGGTGCTGCCGGCCGAGGTGATTACTGTCGGTGGTATAGAGATTACCGGTGGTCATTTCTACTTCGGACAGCGTATGAAGCCAGCCGGGCAGAACTTAAGCGATTATTATGATGATGGCAGCGAGGCATCTTTAATTGACGACACGCTTAAGATATACCCCAAACCTTACATTTACGAAGATAGTTCATTGGGGTACTGGCCCAGTTTTTCCTCGCTTTCACCTGTGGCACGCGGCGCGTATCTCAGTTGGCTTGCCAGCGACAGGTGTGACGCTTCCTGCCCTGTTGGTTACGTTTTTATTTATCTGTATGGTCTCGAAAGACGGGCTCTTGTTGACAGCCTGGACGAAAATACATCTGACGCTGAGTTCTGCGATCTGTTCAAAGAAATCCGCCGTCTAAGATCAGTATTCATTGAAAACCGTTCCTTCCGGAACTACTCCTCCCAGTTACTCGAAGCAATGTCCATCCTTCGCCCGGACTTTAATCTTGCTGCAGACCTCGACAATGAGATGGGGTTCAGCAACGGTATGCAGTTTAAGCTAGCACTGGCAAAGGCTGTGGATGCTGGATTACCCGTATCAGCTGATCTGGCGCTAACCTGGATAACAAACCATACAGAGTATACGTTGCGAACGCCCGCCCGCCGCTGCGCGAAAGAATTTGCTGCGCTTTTCAAACGGCGCTATATCCTCAAATATGGTGAGGGTATGTTAGTTAAGCCGAATAAAACGCGACTGAGGCTGGATTACACACCAGCAAGCCCTAATCTGCGCGGCATTCGCCTTCAGGTTCCCAACCTGCCTGACCCTAGTGCGTTAAAGAGCCCTGTCCAGAAAATTATGACACTTGCAGATATCTGCACAGACGAACTGGATTCTTACAGCCGCTATCTTGGTAGGAAAGGTACGTCAGAAAATGATATTGCTGCAATTATGTTGCTGCCTGAAGAAATCATTGATGAAAGCGCTGGAAAAATTTCAAAGACATTCCAACGTTGGGCTAATGAGGTGATCGCAGATTATGAGGGATTAACTTCAGTTGCTAAATTCTGGGAGCACATTGGTGCCAGTTGTCCAGAGAAAATCAATAAAAAAGAGGCTGACCTTATGCAGGCCTTTGCGCTTAAGATGGGTTACAGCTTGGCTCCTGACCCGTTTTATCACCATGTTAAGGCAGAAGTTGACGGCGTTCTGGTTCTATTTACTGCCGGTGAGCGCACACCTTTTTCACCGTCTCCAGAGTTTATCTCAGATGTGATGACACTCAGGCTGGGAGCGATGGTAGCCTTAACCGATAACAGCCTTGATCAGGCCGAGCGAAAAGTGCTGGAAAACGCCATCGATCACAACCCCAGCTTCACAGATGATGAAAAACGTTCCCTGCATGCGTATTTAACGTGGCAGCTTCATACCCCGGCCAACATGACGGGAATGAAAAACAGGATTGCGCTGCTGAGTGTGGCGGAAAAATCAGCTGTGGGTCGGATTATCGTTAGTGTCGCCTGCTCGGATGGCAGTATCGCGCCTACCGAAATCAAACAGCTAGAGAAGATTTATTCAAGCTTGGGTCTGGATCCCTCATCGGTTTCCGCCAATATCCATCAGCATTCCACTGCTGAAATTACACCCGTTTCGTCTGTTCCAGCGAGTCAGTCAACGGCAGAGTTCACGCTGGATGCTAACGTACTGGCTCGCCACGAAACGGCCACAGATGATGTCCGTAAATTACTGAGTACGATTTTCACTGAAGACGAACCGGAACTGCCAGAAAGCGTTCCCGTCTCCTTATCGGAGGAGGGGAGTCTTGACTCTGCACATAGCCAACTTTATCGCAGGTTGCTGGAGAAGGAACAGTGGTCCCGGAAAGAGGCGACAGAGCTGTGCAGTAATTGGAATTTGATGCTCGGCGGTGCGCTTGAGGTGATCAATGACTGGTCCTATGCAGCGGTTGATGCGCCAGTGCTGGAAGATGCTGATGATGATATCTGGGTAGACCTGGAAATTGCCAAAGAATTAGAGGGATAGTTAATGTCTGTAACACGCATAAGAGTTAAAGAACGCGACGCTATTATTCAATCACTGAAGTCGGGAGTGACGCCAAGGATAGGCATTCAGCATATCCAGGTTGGCCGCATGAATGAGATAACCGCTCTCCACCAAGATATTGAGAGGATTGCTGACGGTGGCGCAAGCTTCAGACTTATCATCGGTGAATACGGATCCGGCAAAACGTTCTTTCTGAGTGTAGTGCGCTCTATTGCGCTGGAGAAAAAGCTAGTATCAGTCAGTGCCGACCTTTCTCCCGACAGACGTATTCACTCATCGGGAGGTCAAGCGCGTAATCTCTACTCAGAGCTGATGAAAAACATGTCCACCCGAAATAAACCTGATGGCAATGCGTTACTTAGCGTTGTGGAAAGGTTCGTCACTGAGGCAAGGAAGGAAGCCGATGCGGATGGCTCCCTAGTTTCATCGGTTATTCATAAGCGCCTGGCTGCTTTGTCAGACATGGTGGGCGGATATGACTTTGCTAAAGTCATCGATGCATTCTGGCGCGGGCACGAGCAGGATAATGAAACGTTAAAATCCAATGCCATTCGCTGGCTACGTGGAGAATATACTACCAAAACCGATGCCCGTAACGATCTTGATGTTCGGACTATTATCTCAGATGCTTCGTTCTATGATGCGTTGAAGTTGATGAGCCTTTTTGTTCGCCAGGCAGGCTATGCCGGATTATTGGTCAGTCTCGACGAGATGGTGAACCTCTATAAGCTGAATAACACGCAGGCGAGAACAGCGAACTACGAACAGATTCTGCGGATCCTGAATGACTGTCTGCAGGGTTCTGCCGAGAATATTGGTTTTATTCTTGGTGGTACTCCCGAGTTCTTGTTTGATCCGCGTAAAGGACTTTACAGTTACGAAGCGCTGCAATCGCGTCTGGCGGAAAACCGGTTCGCACAGAAAGCTGGGGTAATTGACTACTCATCACCCACGCTGCATCTGGCCAGTCTCACCCCAGAAGAACTCTATATTTTACTGA
Source organism: Buttiauxella sp. S19-1 (assembly GCF_022134725.1). Lineage (NCBI taxonomy): Bacteria > Pseudomonadati > Pseudomonadota > Gammaproteobacteria > Enterobacterales > Enterobacteriaceae > Buttiauxella > Buttiauxella sp. S19-1. The sequence goes on along the minus strand of NZ_JAHWLU010000050.1, from coordinate 12,768 downwards.
AAAACCTCCGCCACGTTTATGCTGGCGGAGAGCCCGAGAAGTACCTGGTATCAGATGACGCACTCACCGGTTTTCTACATCACTGTAGTAAAACCATCGGGGACGCTTACTTCCGTACGCCCCGGAATACCATCAAAGGGTTCCTCGACATGCTGGCTGTGCTGGAGCAAAACAACATGATGGACTGGCAGATGCTTATCTCGGGTGTGGCGATTGAGGATGACAGGCCCAGCGACATGGATGATGCCATTGCGCAGGAAGACGATGACGGCCTAGCCAACTTCACATTATGAGCAGCGCGTACGATCGTCTCGACCCTCGCGTTCGTAAGTGGGTTTATAAGCAAGGCTGGCCTGATTTAAGACCTCTGCAAAAGAGCGCTATCCCGGCAATATTAGCCCGTGACCGCGACGTGTTAATCAGTGCCGGTACCGCCGCGGGTAAAACGGAGGCATTCTTTTTGCCTGCCTGCTCAGCGATTGCAGATATCACAAGTGGGTTTGGCATTGTATATATCAGCCCGCTTAAGGCACTCATTAACGATCAGTACCGTCGTCTTGAGAGTCTTGGTGAAGCGCTGGATATGCCAGTGACACCCTGGCACGGTGATATACTGCAAAGTAAAAAGAAGAAGGCCCGGACAAGCCCCTCAGGCATTTTACTCATTACGCCAGAATCTCTTGAGTCTTTACTCATAAACTCCTTGGGTTGGCTTAAGCAGGCATTTTCGCCAGTCGCCTACATTGTTATTGATGAGTTTCACGCGTTTATTGGTACAGAGCGCGGTATGCAACTGCTCTCCCTGCTCAACAGAATCGATCATGTACTTAGCCGTCACGCAAACCCGATTCCCCGCGTTGCGTTAAGCGCCACGCTGGGAGAACTGGATAAAGTGCCTGAGCTGTTGCGCCCGGATAAGCGACTGCCTTGCGAAACAGTGACAGACGACAGCAGCAAGGCCACATTGCAGGTGCAGGTTAAAGGCTACATGGAGTCGGTGAGTGAAAAAGGAGAAGAACCGCAGAACTCAGCAGAAAAACACGTCTGCGCTGACATTTTCAGACTCTGCCGTGGCGACTCCCATTTGGTCTTTGCAAACAGTCGAAGGCGTACTGAAAGCATTGCCGCAACACTGAGTGACATGTGTGAGGAGCATATTGTTCCGAATGAATTCTTTCCCCATCACGGATCCCTGGCCAGGGAATTACGCGAAACACTAGAAGCCCGTCTACAAAAAGGGAATTTGCCCACAACAGCTGTCTGTACCATGACGCTTGAGCTGGGTATTGATATCGGTAAGGTGCAGTCGGTTATTCAGGTTACCCCCCCGCATTCCGTATCAAGTCTGCGCCAACGCATGGGGCGGTCAGGGCGGCGCGACTCCCCGTCGGTGCTAAGGATGCTCATTACTGAAGATGAACTTACTGCAACCAGTAGCATCGTGGACCAACTGCGGCTGCAGATGGTTCAGTCGATGGCAATGATTAGACTGATGATCTCTCAGCGATGGTTCGAGCCGGCTGATACTTGCCAGATGCATTACTCTACGCTGTTGCACCAGATTCTGGCGATCACTGCGCAATGGGGTGGTGTTCGAGCCGATCAGCTGTGGTCACAATTGTGTCAAACCGGCCCATTCCGGAACGTCGAGTTAACCGATTTCAAAAGTCTGCTTAAGCATATGGGGGCATGTGGACTGCTCACACAACTTGCTAGCGGAGAGATGGTTGTTGGGGCTGAAGGGGAGAAGCTGACTAACCATTACACGTTTTACGCCGTGTTTAATACGCCAGAAGAGTTCCGAATTGTCACGGGAAGCCGAACCCTTGGCACAGTGCCCATAGACTCCCCGCTTTTGCCTGAACAGCACATCATCTTCGGCGGACGGCGCTGGAAAGTGACTGAGATAGAAGTGGAAAAAAAAGTTATCTATGTTGAGGCGACCAAAGGTGGTCAGCCACCAAAGTTTAGTGGTGGAGGTATGTCTGTTCATGATGTTGTTCGCCAGGAGATGCTCGCAATCTACAGAGAAAATGACTATCGCATCGCGGTAGGTAACCAGAGAGTTGATTATGCGGATGCTGCCGCCAGAAACCTCTTTGCGGAAGGCCGTGACAACTTCCAGCGTTTCAATCTGCAAAACACCCATTTTATTGGTAGCGGTCAGCACTGTTACGTGCTCCTCTGGATGGGCGATAAAGTCGTCAATACGATGACGGCTTTGCTCCTACGTAGTGGCTTCAAAGCCAATTCATATGCAGGTGTGATAGAAGTCGGGGACTCAAATGTAGCCTCAGTCCAGCAAGCGCTTAAAGAAATACTATTGTCGGGTTTACCTACAGAAATTGAGCTTGCTGCGGATGTTCCAGACAAATATCTGGATAAATATGATGAGTATCTGCCCGAATCCTTGCTTGCGAAAGGATATGGTGCGAAAGCTTTTGATGTTGAAGGTACACGTACCTGGCTGCAGGAAAATCTTCAGTAACTTGGATTTATAATCAGGGTATAAATAAATCGTCTATACCCTGAATTTTTTTATTTCCCTGTGGATTTACTAGGCTTGAGCCCCGGAGTATTACCCGGAGTATCTTTATTATCACGCCGACGTTGATCCGGTTTTCCTGTCGATTTAGCAATTGGTTTTGGACCAGGCTTAAGACCCATAATAGTTATCCTTTAGAGGTTTAAGAGGGAAGCCCTCTACATCGATATATGGGATGTGATGGAAATTCTCAATAGAGGTAATCTACCTTCCAACGACTAACTCGCAATTGTGTGAGCAATGTCTGCTTCTGGAACTTACCTACCGGTCAGATCCCCATTGATTTATCATTTTCTCTTCACATTCTTCTTTTCTGGAAATGCTCGGAACATTGCACCATTTGGCTGCGCAATCCCCATCCGCACCTGCGTGGCATTCGCCGCTTTATTGATCGCGGCAATATCCAGCCTTTCCGGTACCGGCACTGGCGTAATCTGTGCCTGACAATGCTCCCTGCGCTGGCGTATCCAGAGCCGCTGTGGTTCCGTCAGTTCCGGTGACTGCATGACTTCAAGCCAGCGAGCTTTCGCCCGCCGCCATAAACCTGATACCTCCAGCTTTTCAGCCACGGCATCCTGTACAACTTCCGACATCGTTAACCCTTCTCTTTTGCATCCTAAGCAATGTGTCTTTTATGCCGAAGGCGATAAAGGACAGACTGCTGTCATTACACCCGTGCTTTTGCTGATCCGGGCAAGCGCCATTTTTTCGTGCCCGTCTTCCGCTTCGGTCAGCCAGTCGCAGGCAAAACCGTTTTTCACCGGACAACAAATCATCACTGCACTTTCTGGTGCAGTAAATTCATCCGATTTCTTCGGTACGGGTTTGCCGGTACACCCCACCACTAGCACTGTAGTTAAAAGCATCCACGCTGATTTCTGCATTACCCGGTGGTCTGGTCTGACATAACTATCCGGCGCAGGCAGGCTATCTGCAGTACAGTCGGGATTGTGACCCGGAATGCCCCGCCGCTGACCGCCTTGACCCCATTGAGTGCCGCGCCAAAAGGCCCACCCAGCCCGGCGCCACGCACCAGGCCGTGACCGATAACCCCGATAGCCGCATGTGTGCGTAAAATCTTACTGAGTTGCCCTGAAAGGAGGTGCGACACGCCTGCCGCCAGCTGTTTGTCCTGCATCAACTGAGGTAACAGCGCTTCAAGCTCCGTGACTTTCGCATCAACCGCCGCCAGAAATTCAGCCCTGTGAGCCTCATCCATCTTCTGCCAGCTGTTACGCAGAAAATGCTCCAGCAGGCTCTGCTCTATCTCCAGCGTTGACATCTCTTTGCCTGCTTTCAGCTTCAGGCGTTTGCACACATCCAGCAGGATTGTCCGGTACAGCAGGCCATGCCCGCGCACCTTATTGGCAATACTGTCACCGCCAAAATGCTGCAGCTCCCCCGCTATCAGCTGCCAGTGACGACGGTGTTGCTCAGGATGGTCATCGAGTGCCCGAAATTCTTCATGTTTGAGTAATTCACTGGCAAGACGTTGCTTCCCTTTATCGTCATGCGTTAACAGTGCGGTAATCACTTTTAACTGTTCTTCCGAACAATGCTGTAAAAAATGTAAATCTTCATCTTCTTTATAAACCAGACCCACAATAATAACCCTCGTAATTTGTCCGTAATTGAAATAGCCAGAGACCGCCGAAACATCGGCAGCAAAAGAAAATAGAATGTTATTATTTAATAATTTATTTCGGAGTTTATCTGCAATATAACGAGCCTCTATTAGCTGTTTTATTTACATTCAGGCCAGGTTTTCGATAGCGCGGAAGAATACGTCTTCAGTCATCATGTGGTTACTGCTTATCAACTGGCGCTCATTCCGGATAACCCAGCCCGCTTCCGGGGCCATACTCAAATAAAAATGTTGCCGGGTGGGCTCAAGGTCCGGCACCTCAACGGTCATTGTTAAACAACCTTTCTGTTCCAGCTGGTAAAGCTGTTCAGGCAGAATACTCACGCTGCGGGTATCGTTCTGCACTCTGATGGTGGTGATGTCGTAGCGAGATGCGCCGTTGTTGAGGCTACGGCCAACCGTACTCAGGTCTTGTAAGGTTTTGGTCCCGATAATCACCTCAATACCTGAGCCATCAAACCACTGTTGTACCTGCTGCGCCAGTGCATTCATGCGCTGACAAAATGCCTGAATATCCGCATCGACAGCCCCGTCGCCGGGCACAGTGGTGTTGTGTTTTTGCTGTACTTTGTTAAAAAAGCGCTCTCTGGTTGACACATTATCTCCCATTGCCATGGCGGCTGATGTTATCTTCCATCGGTCATTTCACACTGGATTGTTGCTTTCTGAGTTTCGCCCAATGGTGGTAAACCGCGATACGGCTCCTGCGGGGAAACAGTTTTGCCAGTTCAGTGACCGGTAAATGCTGGTTTTGCGCCAGCAGTTTCAGTTCGTTTTCGTCCCAGCGCAATCCTCTGGGGTGCCTGATTTTCAGTGCATGGGCCTGATTTGCCACAGCGGATACGGTTCTTTCAGGCAGACGGTCAGCAACACGAATCCCTTCGGAAGCGTAGTATTTTTCCAGAATACGGTATTCTTCCGGTTGCCATTTACGGCGAATAATACCCAGCGCAAAAACCTTGCTCAGAATTCCCGTCCATGTCCGCTCGGGTAACATCGCCATTATCGTTGCCTTATCGGCTCCCGCTGCATAATGGGTTGTCAGTACCGCGATATTGGCATCCGTCCAGTGAAGTTGCTTACCACCACATCCCAGTCGTCGGGCCATGCTTTTCACTGAACCGGGCGTCCGTTGCAGGCGTTGTGCTATTTCAGTGACGAGAAGAGTGCCATAGCGCTGCTCAACAAAGCGGAGCTCTTCCGTTGTCCATAATTTCCGGTGATATTGTTTTACAGTATTATGTTTATCCATCTCAGTGTTCATCAGTAAAATATCGTTAACTGGCCATAGTTTTTTAGGGTGAAACAGAATTCTGATCCGGGCGCATCGTGGTCAGTATGTAGCGGTTCAGCAGCGCATCAAGAGCCATTTCCGTCTGGCTCTGCTGTGCCGCTGGCAAGGGTTGTGCCTGTGGTGTTTGTGCCAGCTGACGCAGTTGTTCCTCCACGGGTACCGCTCGATTAAACGCCTGAGTGATGCTGAACACCTGTGATTTCAGTTCACTCACCGTGATGTATTTTCCGCGCTGTCCGTCCAGTATGTTGAGACGGTCAGCCAGCTGTTGCAGTTGTGTCATCCCCTGATACCAGCCAGTGAGGCTTTCCGGAGGGAGTGCGGCGGCGTTCAGCTGCTGTTGCCATTGCCGCACCAGCGTCTGACTTTGGGCTGGCTCAAGTACCTGCGCCTGACGGACCAGCTGATTTCCATACTGTAGTGCCCATACCGGGGACAGGTGCGCAAGTCGGGTCAGTTGCTGTTGCGTCCGGGGAATGAGGTCAACCGGCAGGTCGTTCTTTTGCTTCAGCGCCATCAGCTGCTGCTCTGACAGCACTTCCGGCAAAGGCACCAGGGAAGCCTCAAGCTGAACTGTTTGCAGGTCCTGATGGTTAAACACCTGCCAGCCCCACACAGCTGTACTGCCTGCCACCAGCATCACAACAGCGCCCGCAATAAAGGCTTTCCAGGGCCGGGGTTGTGGCGAGGGTGTTTTCACCACAGTGATATTTTCTGTGGGTTCCGGTTGTGCCACAAATATCCATTGCGTGGTGGCAGGAGTGGCCCGGGGCGGAACATTTTTCGTCACCGTATCCGGCAAAGCAATGCCCGGATACGCTTCATCTTTTCCGGTGCCGCTACTGTTTTCCAGCCGTATCGCCGCGTTATGTAGCTGTATACGCAGGGTCTCAAGCTGGCTGATATGCTTCAGTTCAAGACGTTGCAGGACTGCCTCCATACCAGACAGATGTTGCTCTACCTGGTAGAGTTTTCCGAGGTCGCTGTAGCTGAACGCCAGCGTACGCATCACCTGCTGCAGGCGCTGGCTCAGGCTCGTCAGGATTTCCATCCGGGCATGTACCGGTTGCGGCCAGAGACCGCCCCACTGGTGTGCAAGCAGGACTTCCAGTACCGCCAGTCCTTCGCAGAGCCCGTGCAACCCGGCAATCTGCACACGTGCCAGTGTGTACCAGGCGGCGGTCTGCAGCTCCACCCCATTCTGGCTGAACAGGCTGAGGCACAGGCTTTCCACCTGCTGCCAGTCCACGTCCGGGCGCGCCGGGTGGGTCAGTTTACTAAGTTCATCGCGAAGCTGCGTATAGTCCGGCAGAGCACGGGGGTCTCCACCGGACCGCAGACGATGAGGGGTACCGTAAGACATCAATTGTGTCCTCTTTTAATCAGTTATTATCAGAAAAGTTCAGCATAGGCTTCACCTGAGCCGGTAAGCAGGCGCGGCAAAGCATGACGAGGGTTTCCCGTCATCAGACTTTTTATGGGTGTAAATGAATTCTCAACCCGCCCGGGGAGTATTCCCCCTGGGCATTCAGGTATCAGTCTGGCCACACCGGCAGATGTGCGCCGAGCGGCATGGCCGGCGTGGTGAAACGCAGCGGCGTTTTATCCATATGCAGGGCAGTATTAAAGTACTGCAGTTCACCAAAGGGACCGGTTTCAGTTGCCATGCAGCCGACAATCCACTCTTCTCCAGGGCCACCTGCTTTCTGCCAGCCCGTCACCTGCCCCAGTTGTTGCAGCCAGGTGGCAGTGCGGCATAACGAGACATCTACCTGCCAGGCACCGCCTTCCCGCGCCTGACGCTCCAGCGCCATCAGCACGCCAAGGGTGGCAAGGTAACCTGTCAGGTAATCGTTCGGATAGGTTGGTGCCAGCAGCGGCTTCACCCCCTCCCCTTGAGCCAAGGCCATTCCGGTGCAGGTCTGCGCCAGTTGTTCAAAACCGGGGCGAGTTTTCCACGGGCCTGTGTGACCGTAACAGTTCAGATTCACGGCTATCAGATGCGGGTTAAGGGCCATCATTTCCGGGGCGCTGAGGCCGTAGCGGTTCAGCGCATCCGGGCGATAGCTCTGCACAAACACATCACCGTCACGCACCAGGCGGGCCGCAGTCTGACGGTCAACTGAAACAGATAAATCAAGGTACACATTACGCTTGCCGTGGTTAGTGTCCACATCAAACGGCAGAATGCGTGGCCGGTTCGGGGATGAAATATGCAACACATCCGCCCCCATCTGTGCCAGCCCACGGGTAGCGGTCGGTCCGGCAATGACGTGGGTGAAATCCAGTACTCTGAACGACTGCAACGTCTGGTTAAAACCATAGTGCCGGGCGCGTGGTGTGCTGTCGCTCAGCTTCGTCAGACGGAGCAGCGGCTCTTTATTCACCGCTCTTCCCTGCGGATGCGCCAGCCACTCTTCGGATGTGCGGGTCACGGTGCCACATAACCCGGCATCGGCCAGCGTGGACTCCAGATATTCCGCATTCCATCCTGCAACAGCCTGCGCGATGCGGGTACGGTTATTGGGCACATCCAGAATATCCAGAATACCGTCGCGCAGCTTCGGGTAGCCCCCGTGCAGGAATATCCAGCGGCCATCACCGGTAAGATAAAAATCCGTTGTCGGATAGTCCGGGTCATTGTACTGCCAGTTGTGCCCGTTCTGGCGCTGGAAGGCGACCGCGCAGGTGGACGCCGCCGCGCTGCGGCAGTCCACGGCAATGTGCTGTGGGGGCATCCCGTGCTGCACACGAAGTGCATCAAGCATCACGCCCTGCAGGGCCAGCACTGCAGCTGCCGCTTCTCCCGTGCGAAACGGCATCGGGTAAACAGGGTCAGCACCGGTAATACTGACCTGCGCATCAGGGATATGCGTCAGCCCCAGTTCCTCGCGCAGATGTTCAAAAAGAGATAATGTCATTTACCTACTCGGAAAAGGAGGTTGAACACAGGGAAAACTGGGCCGGTGGACTCAGCTAATCAGGCGAGCCAGCGCCACAGCCCCCAGCGTTTTGATCGCATCGAATGTCAGCTCAATGCCTTTACTTGTGGCCATGGTTTTAATTGACGCCCACAAGGGGAAAGAACGCATGGTATCGAGTCAATCGTGGCCTTTCATCGTCAGTGCCGGAGAACTGACATCCCAGGATATCTGCCCGTCAACACCATGAACAATACTGACACCCTTGATATAGCCATTATCGAGCAGCAATTCCAGATGCCCAAAGAAATGAGATTCGAATTGCCGATAAAACTGGCACCGCTGATTAATTTCCTCATTCGTAAAGCTGAATATATCAACCAGAGGGTTTGGCTTCACTGGGCATCCGGCCAGTAAATCGCTGTCTTCTTCGATGGAAATCAGTTGCTGGCGCAGCAAATCCCAGTCTCTTTTCATCAAGTCATCTCAACGCTCAAAGTGCCGATCGCATATCGACATACTGCTGCTGTTTAAGATGCCGGATGAGCACACGCCCCTCCGGCATAAATTCGGTCCCGTAGCGCACCAGACCGATACCCTTGAGTTCCGCATCAATGGCATAAGCCAGTTCTCCCGGCATGGTCTGGGGTAGCAACACCACATCGATGCGCTTTAAGCGCGGCTCATATTTAAGCAACGCCGAGGAGAGTTTGCCCATCAGCTCATGGGCGGTTCCCGGCATACCCTGCAGGATTTTGGTCATATCCGGCAGACCGTAGTCCGGCAGGTGCGCCAGCGTACCGGCGCGGCAGTTGAGCACGCGCTGCATGTTGTCGAGGACAGATAAAATCACCTGGTTCTGTTCACTGACCTGGCTGAGGCTCAGGCCGCCAGAGAAATTACCGCTCAGCATTTCATACAACGATGGTGTGTTGTGTCCCTGGGGCATCAGTCATCCTTCAGCGGCTGTAATGTCAGTTGGTTATTCCCGGCTTCCAGAATACGCGGCTTGTCCGGTTCCAAATCGTTGCGATTGATAACCTGCTTCCAGGTGTTGTTCACCATATCCGGATGACGGAACAGCCCCACCACGGCCACAAATTGTGCGTCCTCTTCCATCGGCATATCGAGATTTGCATCCCCGCCCGGTTTCACCACCACATCACGACTGGCCAGCAGTTCGTCTTTCAGGCGTGTTTCGCCGTCTTTGAGCAGTTGTTGATAGACCGTTTTATCAAAAACCTTACGGTCCTTCAGCTGGTAGACCCGTACCACGACGGGTTCGGACAGGGAGTTGCTTTCGCGCGCATCAGTGTTGAGTGCTTCACGCGCCGTAAAATCCAGATGCAGCACCTTAATCTTCTTGTAAAACACGGCGGTATAGACTGATTTTGTGCCATCCGCGACATCCTGCGTCACGCCACAGCCCGTCAGGCTTACAGCCAGCAAAGCTGGCAGCCAGCGTGTGGTTTTAGTCAAACTTGTACGTAACACGTCGGTTTCCTTGTTGTAGTATTGCGGGCTGCAGACCTGTGTAATAACCCAGTTCCGTCGTAAAATTCAGCGGGATATCGTCAGAAAGCACCTCTTCCTCTGCGCCCAGCACGCCATTCATGCCGAGCCAGAAAGGCCCCTCGCCGAGAGGAGGCACCGTCAACAGTCGGGTATGGGTAGTCAGGGTGATTTTTGCCTTAAAGCGCCAGCCCAGATAAACCCGCAGCATCACCAGAAAATCCTGATACAGCAGGCCATCCGGTTTCCAGCCCTGCGACTCCAGCTCGTTGTCGGTAGAAAGGGCAATCAGCAACTGGCTGTTGGCATCCATCGCCTCTTCACCGAGCGGCGTATTACCATCCAGCAGAAAATCGTCGTCGCCATAAAAACCCAGTGGCTGACTGACCTCCACCGGCCGCAGGCAATACGGGCTGACCTGCACCGTGGTATCTAGCGCCAGCAGGCTCACCAGCGCCTGCATCCCCTCCTGGGTTTTGCCGGGCTGTTGCAGCACACCAAGCAACGACAGAAAGCGCGACACCGGGGTGGCGATATGCTCTGCCGTACCCGGTATCCCCAGCCCCACCAGGCCGAGTAGAGACTGCGAAATACTGTCGGTCCCGCCGGGCTCGAACGTGGCCGGATAGGAGTATTTACGCCAGATGCGGTAAAACTGAGTCAGGATGCGGTGGCTGAAAATATCCAGAAAGCCCTGCAGTGCATCATGCCCTTCCCGGCGCTGGGTGATATCATCCAGATACGCGGTTGGGAGCGGGGAATCGACGCCATACAGACCCATAAAGGTGGTGCGAATGACCGGCGGTTGGCTGTCATCATCTTCGTCGTACTCGACTGCTTTCAGCTCGCTGACCGGAAACCCCATCCCCGGATGCGGGACAAAGCGCACCGGGTCATCCGCGGGATGGCTGGTTGAGCCCATCAACGGTTTATCCGGATTACGCTTCTCCAGCAGCTGGCAGAATCGGTAAAAGTTAATGCGATGAAGGTCGGCTTCCAGTCTTGGGGTCAGCCGGGAATGCGGCGGTTGTGCTTCTCTTCCCATTCCAGGCGCTCTCCGGTCGGTTGCAGGATGATAATCAGGCGGTTAAACAGGTAAATGTCGGTGTAGAGCGCGAAGAATCGGCTCAGCATTTCGCCAAACAGGCAGATATCGCCGCGACCGGCAAAGCCGTGGCTGTCCAGGGTCACTTCAATCTGCACGCCGCGCACCAGATAGCCCTGTTCGAAGCGCTCAGTTTCGCTGTGCTTCACGTCGATGATGGCCTCCAGACGACGGCGATTCATCTCGCTGTCTGTCCATTCATACAGCGCCAGCGTGCCGCGCAGCACATCGGCGTTATCCATCATTGACAGAAAACCACTGCCAAGGTGACTCAGCACGCGCCAGTGAAAACGGTCCTGCGCGGGCGGATAACAGGGCAGCGTCGGGGCGCAAAGGTTGCGCACGGCGATACTGGCCGAAGTGGTTTTCATCACCGTGTCGAGCACAGTACTTTGTAGTGCGCGTCGTGGTAACTGGCCATTGGTGCCGGTCAGCGTCAGCGACAGGCTTTCATCTTCAGGAATGGTGTGGTTATCAAAAACTTCCCCCCCGAGTATCAGCCAGGTGTTATGCAGCCCGGATGGGCCACGGCGCACGCGGGTGTGATAGTAATATTCCGGGGCTTCATGGCGCATCATCCCGCCTTTGTGGCGGAAGCTGGAGAACGGTACGTACGTATGCTGACTCGATGACATGACCGAGTTCACGGCATAAATCTCGGTATGACCATCCTGCACACGCATCGGACGAAGCATGTACTCTGTCTGCAGAGAGTTCAGCGTTAGCGGGTCGGATTCCAGCGGGAACAGGTTAATCACCGGCACGCAGTTCAGGCGCAAGTGCTTCCCGGTAAAGCTGAAGTCATGCTCCCAGCGCTCCGCCAGCACCACGTCGATTTCAAACCAGGGAATTTCCGCCGGAAAGACCACGGTCTCCAGCCCACGCAGACCGGTAAACATGAATTTCTCACGGAAGGTGAAATACTCCAGCAGAAGTTGATAGCCGCTAAAACTGCTGCTGCCCTTCGGCCACAGGTCGTCGTCATCGCCAAATCCGAGGGCGGTGAAATACCCGTCCAGTGGTCTTCTGTCCATGTCACCGGGCATCCGCAGCCACATCCGGGCCACGTTCATGGTGAAGGCTTCGTGCATGGCACAGGCCAGTGGCGCATCGGCATTGAAATAGAAAGGAATATGGCTGAGATCGATACGGCTCCAGTCCGCCAGTTGGCTGCAGTTAAAGCGCAGCGTGATAACCGAACGGCCATCAGGATCAGTTGCCAGGCTTGCCTGCTCCAGCGACAGCGGCTGAAGGTCGATTTCTTTGGTGGTGGTGTATCGGCAGCACGTGCCTTTTTCGCCAATTGGCCGGGAGTTGACTTCGAAGCCTTTAACGATGCGCATCTGCTCTTTCATTTCGCGCCAGTCAGGTATGAATTCGACCACCGACATCGACGGAATGGTACGCAGATAATGCGGCCACAAAAGGCTGACCAGCCCTTCCGTCAGTTCTGGCAGGTCATCGTCGAGCTTCTCGCGCAGCCGTCCCATCAGGAAAGCAAAGCCTTCAAACAGGCGCTCCACGTACGGGTCGCGTGCGCCAGCTTTGTCGAGATTGAGCATTGCCGCCTGCTCAGGGTGAGCACGGGCAAACTCTTCGCCGGCTTCAAGCAGGTAGCGCATTTCGGCGTCGTAATAACGCAGGGTTAAGTCGTCCATTGTATTTTCTTAATAGATTATATGTTTATTTGTTTTAATTAATTCCAGGAGACATTCGGAATTTAATGTTTAACATCTCAATTAATAC
>NZ_JAHWLU010000049.1:0-31417 GCF_022134725.1 Buttiauxella sp. S19-1 | reverse complement strand
CTGTACAAGTACAAAAATTTATCGAGCGTTATAATTCTAAAAAAGAACTAAAAATTAATGTATTCACGCAACTAATGGCAACCAGATCCCCATCAGCAAAATTATCCAATGAACATGTTAGAGCATTAAACATGATTGATCTTGCTTTTTATGGGAAAATCAGAAAAGGGCATCCCAAGAGAACATCTAGTGAACAAGATGTTTTAAATTTATGGAAAGAATATTTCGCACATTTAAGCTCTTCTTGCCCAGACAACGAAACTGGTAGCACAATCTGGAATCAAACTAGCCATAATTTATTTCTAAATTTACTTTCATCAATGGCTAAAGATATTGGTTATGATTTTGACCGTGTTCATTTACAAAATGCAATTTATTCACCAATTGCTCACGGTGATTTAGAAAAAGACCAATTTAAAATTAGAAAAGGACTCGCAGCAATATTAGCTGGGGAGCAAACGATGAAAGTCGAATTAACGTCATCAGCTAATGAGGATAAAAATCAATAAAAGTTATAGTTTTATCACACCTCTTAAAACTGACTCATCCTTTTGGGTGGATACCTTGCCGTGTTAACTCGTATCTTCCCAAAGTCTTCAACCAATTCCCCAAGCTCATACCTGCATCTTTCGCTGCAACTTCAAATTGAGCTTTCAGCTCTGGTGAGATCCGGATCTGAAAAGCAGGATTTTTACCGGAAGCGGACTGTTTAGCATCATATTTGACCGTTGACATGTATGTACCCTTAGGATTAGTGTGGTCGTTAAGGTACACACCCTATCATAGGGTTGCCTGAAAAAAAACGCCCCCGAAAAGTATTACGAGTACCAGACGGAGGCTAACCACAGACGTTAAAGGAGTTAACGCAATGGCTAACACCAATACTACCACAATCACTCACGCTGAAATCCAGCGCCCAGAACCAGTTACTGAATCGGCTATCACGGCGCTATTAAAAACCCCGCTTGGCGCGCATCAGGATTTATTCCAGATCCTCGATAGCTGCCAGTTCCATATCGATGCACTGATTGAAAACGACGACAATACCGAATGTATGGCGCTTTGTGGGCGTTTGTATGCAGCACTGGAAATGTTGAAGTTTGCGCTTAAAGCGCCGTTACCAGCCCATTTAATTGAACGCCTGACGGTGGATGTGGCAGAACCCGATAATTATCGCGGCGCGCTTTCTACCGATTCAGAAACCCTGCGCGAATACTGCGCGGCGTTAGCCATGCTTTTGTTGCAGCGCCAGCAGTCGCCGGAACAAAGCCAACACATCACTGGATTATTATTCGAGTTGATCAACGTTCTGGTCGAGGATTTGAAAACACCGCGTTTTGTTCGTACCGATGGTGGACTGGCAATGATTAGCGGCGAAGCGGTTCCAGGAATTCACTAGGTTTCCCAGGGCGGTTAAGCGCAGCGCCACCCGCCAAAAAACGGTGGATGACGCTTGCGCTTATCCACCCAACAAATGCCTCGCAATCAGTCCAGAAATAAACCCTTCGTAATACACCTTAACATTCTGTCTTACTCTCAACAGGTACTATTCTGATTCACTATTAAAGGGATATTTCTGCATGAATAAGTTGATGAAAATTTTGTTGTTAAGCGGCGTTGCGTTGTCTGCTACTGCTTGTTCAAGTGACTATGTGATGTCGACTAAAACCGGTGACATGATTGTGACGCAAGGGAAACCGCAGGTGGATAAAGATACCGGCCTGATTAGTTACACCGATGCGCAAGGTAACGAACGCCAGATTAATGACGAGCAAATCGTGCAGATGATTAAGAAGGACTGATTTGCTGTGCAGATACCAGCCAGCCCATGCTGACTGGTATCTCGTCTTAACGTGCTTGACCTACCCGCCACGCAACATCACGCATGGCATCGCGGGCTGCCTGGCTGATACCACCAAGCTGGAAGAAGCCGTGGATCACGCCAAGATAGCGTTGGCAGGTGGACTCAACGCCTTGATCCATCAGGCACTCATGCAAGACCTCACCTTCATTGCGAAGTGGGTCGTATTCAGCGGTGATGATATGCACCGGTGGCAGGCCTGCAAAATCTTCACGAAATAACGGGCTGGCTTCATCATCCATTGGGTCAAGATCGGCCATATAGGCTTCGTAACCTGAAAGCAGCGTATCGCGGGTAATGATGTAGTCGTAGCCATTTTCCTGATAGCTGACAGATTCCGCCGTCGCGTCCAGCATCGGGTAAATCAGCATGAGGCGCGCAGGCAACCAGTTTCCGGCACTTTTCAGCCGCAGTGCCGTCACCAGGGCGATATGCCCACCGGCGCTGTCGCCTGCGAGCGTTATTCGTTCTCGATTCACTTCCAGTTGTTCAGCCGCTTTCCAGATAGCGTCCGCTGCACGCTCAGCATCATCATGCGCTGCCGGATAAGTGTACTCCGGGGCTACGCGATACTGAACGGCAATCACCCGGCAACCACTGTGATAGCAAAGCTGCCGTAACTGATTGTCATGGGTTTCAAACCCACCGCTAACAAAGCAACCACCGTGGTAATAGATCACGGCTGGAAGCGATCCGGTCGCATTTAGCGGGGAAAATATGCGTAACGTGCAGCCATTAAGGCTGATATCTTTCACGTCGACCCGGGTTTCCGTTTCGCCCGCTAAAACCGTGCTGGCGATATACCCGGCGCGGCGTTCGGCAAAAGTTTGTTGGCGCGAAGAAGGACGGCCAGAGTCGATGAATTCATCAACCAGCCCGGCGATTGCGGGTTCGAGGGACATAGCGGAATTCCTTTTATGCTGTATAGATGAACAGTTATATCGCATTTATGGGATCGCGTGAACCGAGTTTTTTCACTATTTCAGCATTCTGGAAAGCGCCTCGAACAAATGAAAACTACCAGGAAAAAACAGATAACCGTACGCTTTTTGCGGTTTATAGTACCCAGCAAGCTCATTCACAAAACAACATTAGATACCGTAAATAATGTAGATGGCTAAACATTGTGCGATTTACCCATCGTGTTAAGATGAGTTTAAACATTGTTTAATTTGGTAATCATGGTGAAAACGCTGATTCGTAAATGGGGTAATTCCGCAGGGGCCATTATTCCTGCAGCTGTTCTGGAGAAAGCTGGGATGAGAATAGGTGACAAAGTGGATATTGAAGCCGTTGAGGGAGGAATTATGTTGCGGGTCGCAAAGCCGATATACACGCTAAGTGAGTTACTGGCCCAATCACCCGAAGGAAGTTTCGAGCTTGATGATGAAGACCGTGAATGGCTGAATTCTCCTCCTGTTGGCAAGGAGATCGATTAGGTGAGTCTTTATATGCCTGATAGAGGCGATGTAGTGTGGCTCGATTTTGATCCTGCCGCTGGTCACGAGCAAGCCAAAACTCGGCCTGCGCTAGTATTGTCACCAGTCGAATTTAGCCGCAAGGCTGGCATGGCGATTGTGGCACCAATAACATCTCGTGTTCGTGGCAATGCATTTGAAGTACATCTGACAGAAACTCACACCCGGGGAGTTGTCATTTGCCATCATGTAAAATCAATCGATTTCCGGGCCAGACAGATGCGTTTCATTGAAAAAGCACCTGAAGAAGTCACAGAAGAGGCGCTGTCCAGAGTTAAGGTATTTTTCGAATAACACAGTGGGATGCAAAGCATCCCACTGCATCATTTACTCGCCTTCCCCTGGGAACAGGAAAGGATTGATGCTGCTGCGGGCAAAGCCTTCTTGCTCCATGCGCGCATCCAGCACCAGCGAGGCTAAATCGTCGGCCACGGCTTCCACTTTGGCATCTTTTTCCTGATAGAGAATCTTCAGGTAAGTGCCGCAGTCGCCACAGCTTTCCGCTTTAATCGCTGACTGTTCGCTTTCCAGCGACCAGTAGTTCAAATCGCGGGTTTGCTCGCAGTTGCTGCATTTAATGCGCACCACATGCCATTCGGTTTCGCATAAGTTGCAATGCAGGTAACGCAGGCCGCTGGTGCCGCCAATCTGCACCACGCTGGAAACCGGAATCGAGCCGCAAACCGGGCAGAACTGGCGTTGTTCACCGTATTCAGCTTTCGCACGGCCTGGGATCAGGCTCGCCATTTGCGCCCAGTAGAGTGACAACGCCGCCCAAATGAACGGGGCTTTGTCGCTCGAAACCAGCGCAAAATCAGCGTTAAACAGCGCGGTCGCCATCTCTTCGAGTTCTTGCGTCGACGCCTTTTCCAGGTTTTCGATAACTGCCAGTGCCTGGCCGCTCATCTCTGGTTTCAGCTCGGCAATCAACGAATTCAGCAGGCGCTGCCAGTGGGGATCACGCGGTAAAACGTGAATATCCAGCGGCGGCTTGCCGGTTTCCGATGACTTCTGAATCAGCGCCGTTAAATCCATTTCCAGCGGGTGGTCGTACAGCACCACTTCCTGGGCGTGGGCGATCAGTGCAGCAAAGCGCAGGAAATCACCCAGCGGATTATCGGTCGCCAACTCAAGCAGGCGTTCAGCGCGGCGGTTATAGAGATTTTTCAGCCTGGGGAACAGCAACGGCGGGATCATCTCCGCCGTGCGTTTATCGCTCTTCTCCAGCTGGTCTTGCGGGATTATGCGAATACTCATTCCGATCGTTTTTCCTGTTTTTGGCGAACTTCACGATACCATTTCGGATGGTGTTTTTTGGCCCAGGTCGTGGTGACCCAGCCTTCCACCATCGCGGTAATCGTGCCTTTCACCCAAAGGGCGGCATAGATGTGGACCATAATAACCACAATCAGTGCCACTGCTGCAAATGAATGCACCAACAGGGCAACGCGAATCAACGGGATTGAGAATGCAGGCGCGAAGTACGGGCGCCAGATAATCACGCCGCTCACCAGCAACAGTACCAGGAAGATAATCGCCGCCCAGAACACGCATTTCTGGCCGAAGTTATACCGCCCGGTGTCCCCCACTTCTTCGTTAACGACGATCTTGCGAATATTCTTCGCCCAGAAAATATCGTCACGATTGATGAGGTTATGGTGCCAGTAACGGAAAAACATGATGATAAACGAGGCAAACATCACCACACCGACGAACGGGTGGAGAATGCGCGCCAGTTGCGGTGTGCCCAGAACGTTCATTAACCAGTTAAAGGAGGGGAAGAAAAACCCCAGCCCGCTGATGGCCGCCAGCATAAAGCAGAAGGCGGTTACCCAGTGGTTGATACGTTCAGGCGCGCTGTAACGCTGAATAGTCACTTGTTTTTTCATGGTTTGCGCACCTCGTCGTCGTCATGGTGCAGGTTATCGTCCTCTTCTTCGGCACGGTTCGGGCCGACCCCCACATAGTGGAACACGCTGGCGGCGAAGGTTGCAGCAAAGCCAATAGCGGCGAGCGGCTTCCAGACACCTTTCCAGAATTTCACGGTTGGGCTGATGGACGGGTTCTCTGGCAGGCCGTGATACAACGTCGGCTTGTCCGCATGGTGCAGCACATACATAACATGTGTGCCGCCAACGCCTTCCGGGTCGTACAATCCGGCGTTGTCATAACCGCGCGTTTTCAGCTCTGCCACACGTTCACCCGCCAGGTTTTTCATATCCTCTTTCGAGCCGAAATGAATTGCACCAGTTGGGCAAGTTTTCACGCAAGCAGGCTCCTGGCCGACGGTCACACGGTCTACGCACAGGGTGCATTTGTAGACACGGTTGTCCTCCGGGTTCAGGCGCGGCACGTCGAACGGACAACCGGCGATGCAGTAACCGCAGCCGATGCACTGCTCAGACTGGAAATCGACAATACCGTTGGCATACTGAATGATTGCGCCTTCAGCCGGACACGCTTTCAGGCAGCCTGGGTCCGCGCAGTGCATACAGCCATCTTTGCGGATTAACCATTCCAGTTTGTCGTTTTGTTCCACTTCCGAGAAGCGCATCACCGTCCATGATTTGGCGGTCAAATCTGCCGGGTTATCGTAAACGCCGACGTTGCTGCCGATCTCATCGCGCAGATCGTTCCACTCCGAACAGGCCACCTGGCAGGCTTTGCAGCCGATGCAGGTGGTCACGTCGATAAGTTTCGCAACCTCTTGCTGGTGATCCCGCGCTTGTGGCGCGGGTGTGAGGCCATTGGTGGCGGAACGACGGATGATGTCCTGAGATTGATAAGCCATAATTCGTCTCCGTTACACCTTTTCCACATTGACCAGGAACGCTTTAAATTCAGGCGTTTGCGTGTTGGCATCACCGACAAATGGCGTCAGGGTATTAGCGATAAAGCCTTTCTTCGCCACACCTTCATAACCCCAGTGAATCGGAATACCGATGGTGTCCACTTTCTGACCATTCACATCTAGCTGGCGAATACGCTTGGTCACCACCGCTTTGGCTTTGATAAAGCCACGGTTGGAGGAGACTTTCACCGTGTCGCCGTGCGCGATACCGAGTGAATTCGCGAGCTTCTCGCCAATCTCGATAAACTGCTCTGGCTGCGCGATGGCGTTCAGTACCGCGTGTTTGGTCCAGTAGTGGAAATGCTCAGTCAGACGATACGTGGTGCCGACATACGGGAACTTGTCATGCTTGCCCATCGCTTCCAGGTCACCTTTGAACACGCGCGCCGCCGGGTTAGAAACCACGTTCGGGTGCAGCGGGTTGGTGCCAAGTGGCGTTTCAAACGGCTCGTAGTGTTCCGGGAACGGCCCTTCTGCCATCTTGTCGATAGCAAACAAGCGCCCTAAACCTTCCGGCTGCATGATGAACGGCCCAACGTCAGTACCCGGTGCGGCAGTGCTGTAGTCGGCAATATCTGCGCCGCTCCACTTCGCGCCATCCCAGGAAATCAGGCGGCGTTTTTCGTCCCACGGTTTACCTGCAGGATCGGCGGAAGCACGGTTATACAGAATGCGACGGTTAAGCGGCCACGCCCAGGCCCAGCCTAGCGTGTTACCCAAACCTGATGGGTCCGCGTTATCGCGGCGTGCCATCTGGTTGCCGTCTGGCGTCCAGCTACCGGCGAAGATCCAGCAGCCACTGGAAGTGGTGCCGTCATCGCGCAGTTGTGCAAACGAGCTGAGTTGCTGGCCTTTTTTCACCAGAACCGCACCAGTTGCCGGGTCGACCACGTCCTGCAACGCTTTACCGTTGCTTTCCATCGCCACTTCTTCCGGTGCTGGGTTGTCAGGAGTCTGGTAGTTCCAGCTCATGTTCAGCACTTGCTCAGGCAGCGCACCGCCTTCGCTCTGGTACATGTGGCGCAAACGGCTAAAGATACCCGCGAGGATTTCGCCGTCGTTCAGCGCTTCCCCTGGGGCGTCCGCACCTTTCCAGTGCCACTGCAACCAGCGTCCGGAGTTAACGATAGAACCGTTTTCTTCGGCAAAGCAGGTGGATGGCAAGCGGAACACTTCGGTCTGGATTTTCGACGGATCAACGTCGTTCATCTCGCCGTGGTTCTGCCAGAAGTTCGAGGTTTCGGTGTTCAGCGGGTCGATGGTCACGAGGAATTTCAGCTTCGACAGTGACGCAATGACTTTGTTTTTGTTCGGGAACGAAGCAACAGGGTTAAAGCCCTGGCACAGGTAACCGTTCACCTTGCCCTGGTTCATCATCTCGAAATATTGCAGGACGTCGTAGCCCTTGTCCCATTTCGGCAACCAGTCATAACCCCAGCTGTTTTCTGCTGTGGCTTTGTCACCAAAGAAGGCTTTCATCATCGAAACGAAGAATTTCGGGTAGTTGCCCCAGTAGTTGACCTGGCCTTCCAGCAGCGGTTTCGGCGTGTTGGCGGCAAGATAAGTCTGGATGTCAGGCTGTTTCTCGTTCGGCAGCGTCATGTAGCCTGGCAGGCTTTGTGACAACAGGCCGAGATCCGTCAGACCCTGAATGTTGGAGTGCCCGCGCAGTGCGTTCACGCCGCCGCCCGCCATCCCCATGTTGCCAAGCAGCAACTGAATCATCGCCATAGTACGAATGTTCTGCGCGCCCACGGAGTGTTGCGTCCAGCCCAGTGCATACAAGAACGACGCCGTTTTATTCCTGGCGCTGGTTTCTGCGATGTATTCACATACTTTCAGGAAATCATCTTTCGGGGTACCGCAAATATTGGAAACCACATCTGGCGTGTAACGAGAAACGTGCTCTTTGAGCAGGTTCCACACACAACGTGGATGAGTCAGCGTCAGGTCGCGTTTGGCGAAGCCTTTTTCGTCCAGCTCATAGTTCCAGGTGGTTTTATCGTATTTACGGTTTGCCGCGTCGTAGCCTGAGAACAGGCCGTCTTCGAAGCTGTAATCCTCACGCACAATCAGATTGGCGTTGGTGTAAGCCTCGACGTACTCGCGGTTAAATTTATTGTTGTTGATCAGGTACAGCAGTACGCCAGACAAGAAAGCGATGTCTGAGCCGGAGCGAATCGGGGTGTAGAAATCCGCCACCGAAGCGGTACGCGTAAAGCGCGGATCGATAACGATCAGCTTCGCGCCGTTGTGGATTTTGGCTTCCATCGCCCAGCGGAACCCAACTGGATGCGCTTCTGCCGCGTTTCCACCCATCACAATCACGAGATCGGCGTTCTTAATATCAACCCAGTGGTTGGTCATCGCACCGCGACCAAATGTTGGAGCAAGACTTGCTACCGTTGGTCCGTGTCAGACACGCGCCTGGTTATCCACGGCTAACATGCCGAGGGCGCGGGAAAATTTCTGGGTTAAATAACCGGTTTCGTTACTGGACGCTGATGCGCACAACATGCCGGTGGAGAGCCAACGGTTGACCGTGGTTCCCTGGGCGTTCTGCGCAATAAAGTTGGCGTCGCGGTCTGCTTTCATCAGTTTGGCGATACGGTCAAATGCCGTTTCCCAGCTGATTTGTTCCCACTTATCCGAGCCTGGTGCGCGGTAAGAAGGGAATTTTAGACGGCTTTCACTGTGGATGAAATCCACCAGACCTGCACCTTTCGGGCAGAGTGCACCGCGGTTTACCGGATGGTCCGGGTCGCCTTCAATATGGAAGATGGATGCTTTGGCATTTTTCGCGCCGTCACCGAGGCTGTACATCAATAGCCCACAACCGACGGAACAATATGTGCAGGTGTTACGGGTTTCACGTGTACGCAGCAGTTTATATTGCCGTGTTTCCGCAAGTGCAACACCTGGGGCAAAGCCCAGTGCCGCTGCCGTAGTCCCTGCCATACCGCCAGCACAGATCTTAAAGAACTGTCGTCTGCTGACCTGCATGGATGCTCCTTTTTTCGACATTTTTCACATGACTTATAAGTGTAATTTTTGCGGTTTAAGCCGCAAAGGTTCAAACTGGCAATAGCCCTTCATCCGGAAGGGATAGTGTTTCAAGAATACCACATTAGTTTTAAGGCTGTTCCAATCAGGTTAAGACAAAGTGAACAATCCCAACCCGAATCAAAGCAAAATTGTGAACGCCATCACTGGCGCACGGACGATAGATTTGTGGCAACGCCACGATTTACAGCAAGCCAAAGGCGACTGGCTGGCTGAAGAAATCCCGGTAGCACTGGTCTACAACGGTATTTCGCATGTCGTAATGATGGCATCCCCCAAAGATTTGGAACTCTTTGCGTTAGGTTTTTCCTTATCAGAAGGAATTATAGAATCCCCTGCCGATATTTACGGAATGGATGTTATCGCGGTGTGCAATGGTCTGGAGGTACAAATAGAGCTTTCCAGCCGCCGTTTCATGGGGTTAAAAGAACGCCGTCGCTCTCTTGCCGGGCGCACCGGTTGTGGCGTCTGTGGCGTTGAACAGCTCAATGATATTGGCCGCCCGCTGTCTCCATTACCCTTCACACAAACTTTTGATTTGAATAAACTGGACGCGGCGTTAAACCAGATGCGCGACTACCAACCCGTTGGGCAACTCACCGGTTGTACGCATGCCGCACTTTGGCTTAATGAGAACGGCACGATTCTGGATGGCAAAGAAGATATTGGCCGCCATGTGGCGCTGGATAAACTGCTTGGGGTGCGAGCCCGCGAAAGCTGGAACACTGGCGCAGTGTTAGTCTCCAGCCGTGCCAGCTATGAAATGGTGCAAAAATCGGCCCAGTGCGGCGTCGAGATTTTGTTTGCTGTTTCTGCCGCCACCACGCTTGCGGTGGAAGTTGCCCATCATTGCAATTTGACGCTGGTCGGCTTTAGTAAACCAGGCCGCGCCACGGTTTATACCCATCCGCAGCGGCTGCGTTAAGGAGTTGTACATTCCGTTACTTACCGACACCAATCACTCACGGAAGGTATTTGTTTATTGGAATAGAGTTATTTCAACGGGCCAACCGGCCGCACATAAACAAATACGAGACTATCAAAATGAAAAAAGTATTAACTCTGATTGCTGTCGCTGTAATGGGTCTGTCTTCTGTTGCTTTCGCGGCTGATACCACCGCAGCACCTGCTCCGGCAAAACACACTACTGTGCACCACAAAAAACACCACAAAGCAGCACCGGTAGCGCAGAAAGCGCAAGCAGCTAAAAAACACCACAAAAAAGCCACTCACACAGCAACACCAGCCGCTCCACAGAAAGCTCAGGCTGCCAAAAAGCACCACAAAAAAGCGGCAACCACAGTAGCGCCAGCGGCAAAACCAGCGGTTAAACCTGCTGCATAAGTCAGCCACACAATCCCTCTTCTCTAAAAACACTCGGCTTGCCGGGTGTTTTTTTCTTTGTTAGGGGGGAAGCGATTACGCCGTCCATCATTCACTCGTAATCGCACTCCATTTTTCCCGCAATCTGCCGATAACTTCTACAGGCGCCAGGGCGATTTTCCGCCAGGTTATCGAACAGAGGTTTAAATGGATAGTTTTCAAAAAGATATCGATGAAAGAGCTAACCTGGCGTTATCCAATAAATTTGAGCTGTTACTTTTCCGCTTAGGCGATGGCCAGCACGGTGGGAAATCTGAGTTGTATGGCATTAATGTTTTTAAGCTGCGTGAAATTGTACCGATGCCAAAAATTAACCGTGCAGCGGGAATGATGTCGCCGCTGTTGGGCATGGCAAATATTCGCGACCAGTTTATCCCGGTTATCGACCTGCCAGCCGTTACAGGCTGCACACCAAAAACCGGGCTGAATCTGTTACTGATAACCGAATATGCCCGCAGCACGCAGGCGTTTGCAGTAGAGTCGGTGGAAAATATTATCCGCCTCGACTGGAGCCAGGTTCACGCTGCCGAATCAGGCGTGAGCAGCCGTAACATCACCAGCATTGCCTCACTGGATAGCGACGAGCACAAAGGCGAACTGGCGCTGGTGCTCGATGTTGAACAGATCCTCTACGACATCATCCCTTCCGGGCGCAAAGTCGATATGGCGGCAATCGAAGGCAATACCAATCCGTTAAAACCCGGTGCCGTGGCGATTGTTGCCGAAGATTCCAAAGTCGCACGCCTGATGCTTGAGCAAGGGCTGAAAGGCATGGGCATTCCGGCAATGATGCATTCCACGGGGCTTGAAGCGTGGGAGAAAATCAAGGTTATCGCCGCAGAAGCTAAAACCGCAGGCCAGCCCATCACCGACCGCATTGGCATGGTGTTAACCGATATTGAAATGCCGGAAATGGATGGTTTTACCCTGACGCGAAACATCAAAACAGATATCACGTTAAAGCACATTCCGGTGGTGATTCACTCGTCTTTATCCGGCAGCGCCAACGAAGACCACGTGCGCAAAGTGGGCGCGAACGGCTATGTGGCAAAGTTCGATGTGAAAGAGCTTTCACAGGTGATTAATAAAGCGCTGGAAGGGGCGGTGGTTTAGTTTGCGAGCAATGCCGCAGAGCATAACTTTCCGCACGCAAACCGCTTGCTGGCAATAATCAATCGCAGTATCGTTGCGCCGTACCTGCAAAATCAGGTGCCGGGATTAGCCTCTCGATTATAGTTACAGGCGGTATATGACGCGCCAGCGTCTTTTTTTATACCGTGCGTTCGGCTACACCCTAATTATGGTGGGCTGGATGGGGGCGTCGAAAGATGCGCCGGTTTCCTGTAACACCGGTAAGGCTAACCTCGTTCAGCTCACCACCCAGAGATTAGCCTCTCAGGTGGTGGGAATATAACCCGTTACAGGAGGCTGCCACTATGGCTACTACCCCAACCCAAACTCATACTTTAGACCACTCGCCGCTTAATCTTTCTTTCAACGCAGACACCGATTTCACCGTGCTGGCAGACTATTGCGAACGCTTCGCCGACTCGCTGATTGCAAGCGCAAAACCGGGGGAAAGACGCGTCCTTTGCTACCGCCTCGCGGAATGCCTCGAACTGCTTTATTCAACGCTGAATGACGACATCCCAGAGCATCTGATTGAAAGTTTCACCGTGGATAGCATTCCGGCACAGGTCCCCACTTTTGAACCTGACCCCGACGATCTTTGCCGCTACTGCCTGACGTTGGCAAACATCCTCAATAGCCACAATTTTTCTGCCATGGAAGAAAAAGCGCTGACCGGACTGTTGTTTGAACTCACGGGCCACTTTGCCGATGAGTTACGAACGCCGCGTTTCGTCCGCACGGCAATAACGATGTAAATCTGCGAACCCGGTTCAGAAAGGGCTGGGTTCTTCTTCTTTTGGTTCAGCGTGACTCAGTTCGTCCTGTATCATCGACACGTCACGCTATAACTCAAGGATGGAAATAATGTCTGATAACGATCTGATCCTCTACACCTCTGAAGACGGCGAATCCCAGTTTATTTTGCGTGAATTGGGGGGCCAGGTATGGCTTACGCAACTAGAAATGGGCGAGCTTTACCAGACCAGTAAGCAGAATATTGGCAAGCACGTAAAAGGCGTGATCACAGATGGGGAGCTGGCTGAGGAGGCAGTTGTAAACCGTAAGTTTACAACTGGAACAGATGGAAAAGAGTATCTGACATTACTTTATTCTCTGCCAATGATAATCGCGGTGGGCTACCGGGTCCGCTCTACACGCGGCACTCAGTTCCGCCAATGGGCAACCCGTACACTTGGCGAATATATGCTTAAAGGCTTCGCTATGGATGACGAACGCCTTAAAGATCCTAAGTGGGATTACTTTGACGAATTGCTGGAGCGCATCCGCGAAATACGCTCTTCAGAGCTGCGCTTTTATCAAAAAATTCGCGATCTATTTACCCTTTCCGAAGACTATCACGCCAACGAAAAAGACACTGGCCTGCTGTTTGCCGAAGTGCAAAACAAACTGTTTTTCGCGGTCACCGGTTATACCGCCGCCGAACTGGTGGTACAGCGTGCAGATGCAACGAAATCCAATATGAATTTGCTGAGTTTTAAAGGCTCACGTGTGCGCAAAGCGGATGTGGTGATCGCCAAAAATTACCTTAATGAAGACGAACTCGATAGCCTGAATCGTCTGGCCTCGATGTTTTTAGAATTCGCAGAGTTCCGCGCCAAACAAAAACAACACCTGAAGCTCGCAGACTGGCGTAAATTTATCGACAACTTTATGGCTTTTAATGAACAACCACTTTTGAATCACCGTGGTTCTGTTAGCCGTGAACAGATGAAATCCGTGGTAAATGAGCGTTATGAATCATTCGATAAATCCAGAAAAATAGCTGATGCGCGTGAAGCCGACCGCATTGAGTTGGAACAGTTAGAACAGCTCGAAAAACGCCTGAACCTAAAAAAGGGCCACTAACATGGCCCTCGTTTTACGATGAAAAACCCTACTCTAAATAAAACACTTCTTTAAGCTCCGCACTCACCGGGCTGTTGTCGGCATTGCTCGGCATAATCTCGCTCATGTGCTTCCACCAGCGTTGGCAAACTTCGGTTTGGGCAACCGCGTTCCAGCGGGCTTCAGACTCAATTTCTACCGTGGCAAAAAGTAGATGGCGTTCAGCATCAAGATAGATAGCGTAGTGATGAGCACCGTGCTGTTTAAGTACCGCTTCCAGCTCAGGCCAAATCGGCGTATGGCGACGCTGATATTCTTCATGGGCATCGGGATTCACCTGCATAACAAAAGCTTTGCGGATCATAACGCCTCCAGGTACAGCTCGCGGACTTCCTCACGCGTGGCAACGCGTGGATTGCATGGCGCGCATGGATCAGCAAGAGCGTTGTCCAGCCAGCCTTCGATGTCTGTGGTTTGAATACCAAGCTGGCTAAAGCCAGATGGGATGCCGACACGTGTGGAAAGCGCACGAATCGCCAGAATAGCCTCAAAGCTGGCTTCTTCTTCTTCCATATCCTGAGTATTCACGCCCATTGCTGCGGCGACTTTCGCAAAACGTGCCACTGCTTTCGGGCGGTTAAAGGCTTCGATTACCGGCAACAAAATTGCGTTACACACGCCGTGTGGCAGGTTGTGCGTCGCACCCGGTTGGTGTGCTAGCGCATGTACCAGGCCAAGACCGGCACTGTTAAACGCCATACCCGCCAGATATTGGCCGTAAGCCATCATTTCACGCGCTTCAAGGTTTTGTCCCTCGTCGACCGCTTTTGGCAACCACTGGCTAATCAGGCGGATAGCCTCCAGCGCATTGGCGTCGGTGAGCGGATGAGCGGCGACAGAAACGTAAGCTTCGATGGCGTGAGTCAACGCATCCATACCCGTTGCGGCAGTGACGCTCGCCGGGATATTCAGCATGACGCTGGCGTCATCGACGGCGATGTCCGGAATCAGGTTAGTGTCGATAATGACTTCTTTTACATGGCGCACGGAATCGATAATTACCGCATTGCTGGTCATCTCTGCCGCAGTTCCCGCAGTGGTGTTAATCGCCACTAGCGGTACGCCAGGATTAGTCACTTTGCCCACGCCGGAATACGCGGTTGATGGGCCTGGGTTTGCGGTCAGGATTTTCACCGCTTTAGCGGTATCAATCGGGCTGCCGCCACCGAAGGCAATCAGGTAATCGCAACCTGCGGCCTGATACGCCGCAAAGCCTTTTTGCACCAGTTCTTCAGTCGGGTTCGGGAACACTTCATCGAACAGTTCGTAAGAAAGCTGATGTTCGTCGAGCGCGCTAAACAGGCTTTCGAGCAAGCCCATTTTCACCAGTTGCCCGTCGGTGATGATTAACGCTTTGCCCCAGGGTTTAGCGGCAATCAATTTCACCATATCGCCGATAGCGCCCGCGCCGTGAAGGCTGATTTTTGGTAAGGCCAACATAAAGCTCATAGCTATTCTCCATAATATTGATGTTTTAAAAATCCATATCCTCACCCCGGCCCTCTCCCCCAGGAGAGGGGGGAAACCAGAGCGGGAAAAAATCAAACTCGCCGACGCCCTAAAAAACGCCGGGTAATAATGGGCAGTGAAATCACCACTATCAGCATCGAGCCGACAATAATCGACATCACGATACCTGGCACATTCAACAGGCTCAGGCCGAACGTCACCAGCCCCATCAGGAATGCGGCGATAATCACCCCCGCCATGCTCCCCGAACCGCCCAGAATATTGACGCCGCCGAGCACCGCCATGGTGACCACGCTTAACTCCCAACCTATTGCGATGGTCGGGCGCGTGCTCCCGAGGCGTGAGGTCAACAACACTGACGCCAGCCCCGCCATCACACCAACCAGCACGAACAGCATCAGGTTGTGGCGTTTCACGTTGATACCGGAATACCACGCACCCGTCGGGTTATTGCCGATGGCGTAAGTCCGGCGGCCAAAGTTGGTTTTGTGCAGCAAGAAAGCGAACACCGCCGCCAGCACTATGAACAAGGCAAATTCAAACGACAGCGCCCCCCAGACGTAGCCCTGACCAAACCATGCAAAACTTTCCGGGTACTTATTTAGCGCCTGATCACCCAGCAATATGTAGGTGATACCGCGGTACAAACTCATGGTGCCGATGGTGATAACAATCGACGAAAGGTTGAACCGCGTAACCAGCAGGCCGTTGAACAAACCGCACAGCAAACCGACGCCCAGCCCGATACACACCAGCCCTGTGGTATCGACTCCCGCCTGCGCACAGAAGCCCATTGCCGTCGAGCTAAGCGCAATAGTCGACGCTACCGACAGGTCAATTTCACGGGCAATAATCAGCATCGCCATCGGCAGCACGATGATCGCCTTTTCCGTGAAGTTGAAAGTGGCGTCCGACAGGTTCCAGATGTTGAGGAAATATGGCGAAGCCAGCGCGTTGGCGATAAATACAGCCAGCGTCACCGTCAGCAAAAATGTCTCCCAGCACAGCAAGCGACGTAATAGTGATGCGGACACCGCCTGCGATGGCACAGATTCAGAGATCAGCGTTTTATTCATGACTCACTCCCGGAGCTTGCCGCGCAAGCACTGCGTCGCGCAAAATCAGCCGTCCTTTGCGTTTATTGCCGCGTTCGTTGAGTAACACCGCAATCACAATCACCGCGCCTGAAATCGCCATTTGCCAGAACGGCGAGACGCCAATCACCGGCAGCGCGTTGTTGATAACACCAAGGAACAGAGCGCCCAGTAAGCAACCGAGCACGCGCCCGATACCGCCCATGGTGCTGATCCCGCCAATCACACAGGCCGCTACGATTTGCAGTTCAAAACCGTTCGCCACGTCGACATACGCCACAGCAAAACGAGAAATCCACAAATAGCCGCAGAAACCTGCCAGCGCGCCCGAAAGGCTGAAACTGATGAACTGCATTTTTCCGGCGTTGATACCGGTGTAATACGCGGCGGTAGCGTTGCCGCCTGCGGTATACATCGCCCGGCCAGTGCGGCTGTAACGCAAAAAATAGCCGACCAACAACAATGCTGCGACCGCACACCAACTCAGCAACGGCATTCCCAAAATCACCGCACGCGGCAACCCGAGGAAATCGCTACTCATCTGGTGGGCGTTTATCCAGCCACCATTCGAAAGCAGGAAAATAATGCCGCGATAAATACTCATGGTGCCAAGCGTGACGACAATCGCCGGAATACCGAGCTTCCAGACCAACAAACCGTTGATTACGCCCATCAGCAAGCCCAGAACGGTTGCCAGCGAAAGCAGCGCCCAGACGGGAATTTGCGGATAGTGGAAGTTGAGTAACGCGACAATCATGCCGGTAAGCGCCAGGTTTGCCGCCATCGACAAATCAATACCTTTGGTGAGCAACACCATCATCTGGCCGAGGGCGAGAATGATAAGAATCGAGGTGTCGTTGAACATCTCCACCAGGTTGCCAGGTGCGAGGAACGACGGCGCACGGCTGCCAATACCCAGTACCATCAACAGGATGACGCCCGCGAGGAGAAATTCACGATGTTTGAGCAGGGTTTGCCACATTATGCTGCCTCCTCATGCGAGCCGCTGGCGGCGCTGACGATCATTTCCGCACTGGCTTCACCTGCGCGATATTCGGCAACCATTAGCCCTTCATGCATCACGATAATGCGGTCGGCCATGCCCATCACTTCCGGCAATTCGGACGACACCATAATCACCGCCAGGCCGTGACCCACCAGCTCAGACATAAACTGATGCACCGCAGCTTTGGAGCCGATATCGATGCCTTTAGTCGGCTCATCGAGAATGATCACCTCTGGCTGAGTCGCCAGCCATTTACCGATTACCACTTTTTGCTGATTACCGCCGGATAGCGTTTCAACCGGTTGTTTCCAGCTAAAAGCTTTGACCTGCAAGCGTTTGGCGTATTCATCGGCCAGCGCCCATTCTCGCGCATCGTTGAGTACACCACGCGGGTTGAGGCGGCTCAGTTGTGGCAAGCTGA
This sequence comes from Buttiauxella sp. S19-1, assembly GCF_022134725.1. Classification (NCBI taxonomy): domain Bacteria; kingdom Pseudomonadati; phylum Pseudomonadota; class Gammaproteobacteria; order Enterobacterales; family Enterobacteriaceae; genus Buttiauxella; species Buttiauxella sp. S19-1. Next base: position 13,754 of record NZ_JAHWLU010000049.1, on the reverse strand, counting down.
TGTTTTGGTAGATAGGCAGTTCAATGATGGCGCCCTGCTTCTGGCGCTCTTCCGGCACACAGACAATCCCGGCTTTGATGGCATCCGCAGGCTGGCGGAATTGCATCGGCTGACCGTTCAGCAAGATTTCACCATGCGATGGCCGCGACACGCCTGATAATGCCTGCATCAGTTCGGTCCGCCCGGCACCCACTAAGCCGTAGAAACCGAGGATTTCCCCTTTGCGTAACTGGAAATTGATATGGGCAAATTCAGTTGGATGGCAGAGATCGTTGACCTCCAGCACCACATCGCCAAGTTCGCAGTGCACTTTCGGGAAAGCGTGAGTGATTTCACGCCCAACCATCATGGTGACCATGCGCTCTTCGGTTATCTCATTGATTTGCCCGGAACTGATATACACCCCGTCGCGCAGAATGGTGTAGTGATCGGCAATGGCAAAAATCTCGTCGAATTTGTGCGAGATAAACAGAATCGCTTTGCCTTCGCGTTTCAGGCGCTCAACGATTTGATAAAACTCGACAATTTCATGCTGCGACAGCGCGGCGGTCGGTTCATCCAGAATGACAACCTGTGCCTCAAACGACAATGCGCGCGCAATCGCCACCATATGACGTTGAGCAATACTGAGAGTTTTGAGAGTAGCGCGAGGGTTAATCTGGACTTCAAGACGGGTAAGGATTTCTTCAGCCTGTTGGTGCATCGCGGGCCAGTCGAGTTTTTTGAAGAAACCGCGATAAATATAGTGGCCGACAAAAATGTTTTCAGTGACGGTCAGTTCATCAAACAGCACCGTTTCCTGGTGAATGGCTGTGATACCGACTTTATGCGCCGCTTCTGGGTTTGGCAGCGTAATAGGGATCGCTTTATATAACAGTTCGCCTTCTTCTGGCTGGTAAATCCCGGTCATGACTTTCACCAGGGTGGATTTACCGGCACCGTTTTCCCCGATGAGCGCCGTAACCTTTCCCGGCCACAAATCGAGGTGGACATTTTCGAGCGCGCGAACGCCGGGGAAGACTTTGGTGATCCCCTTGAGGGATAGCAGTGGTGTCGTGAGTGCCATGGTTAAGTTCTCCGTTGATTCTGGTTGCCCTCACCCCGGCCCTCTCCCCCCAGGAGAGGGAGAACACCGATCTGTCCCCTCTCCCTCAGTAAGAGGGAGAAAACCTTGGTCGGTCCCCTCGCCCTCAGGGAGAGGGTTAGGGTGAGGGTGGCTTCTAAAACCTAAATCAGAAGATTTTGGAGAATTTATCGATGTTGCTGGCATCGTAAACAAACGGCTCAGCCATCGCGCCGTTGCCATCCGCATCCAGCTTCACTTTGCCCAATTTACCCATGCTAGCTTCCTCTTTCGTCGCCGTACCTTTGACTAAATCGTCTGCCAGGTAAGTGGCGGCGTAGCCGAGATCGATTGGGTTCCAGATGGCAAAACTTTTCGAGGCACCTGATTTCACGGCACCCGCCATTTCAGACGGCAAGCCAAGGCCGGTCACGTAGACTTTGCCGATTTTGCCCTGGTCTTTCACCGCTTGTGCTGCGGCAACAATTCCGACGGAAGACGGCGAAACGATCACTTTTAAATCAGGATAAGATTTCAGCAGGCCGACAGTTTCACGGTAGCTTTTATCGGAAAGATCGTCGCCATAGGCCACGGTGACCAGATTGATAGACGGGTACTTCGGCAGTACCTTTTTCATCTCTTCAATCCAGATATTCTGGTTAGTTGAGGTCGGCGTGGCGCTCAGTATCGCGACATCACCTTTTTCGACGTTCATCGCTTTTAACGCATCTGCGGCCAGTTTGACGTTGGTTTCGCCAATCAATGCGTTATTAGAAGGGTTCAGGTGAATCTGGCGGCCATCTTTTGCCACACCGGAATCCCATGAAACGACTTTAATGCCACGCTGCATGGCCTTTTTCAGCACCGGAACCAGCGCGTCTGGGTCATTAGCAGAAATAGCAATGGCATCAACACCTTGAGCGATCAAGCCGTTGAGAACTTCAATTTGTGCTTCAGCTGTGGTGGTGGTTGGGCCGGTATAAATAACTTTAACGTCCCCCAACTCTTTGGCGGCTTCCTGCGCCCCGACGTTTGCTGCTTCAAAGAAACCATTACCAAGCGATTTCGCCACCAGCGCGATTTTCACTTCAGCAAGGGCAGAACCAGAGAGTGCTAGTGCGACAACGGTAAGCGTACAACCTAATATTGCTTTAGTTTTCATTGCTTGTACTCCGATGTTTGTAGGGTTTGCAGGTATTTTTATTTTTTTAAGGCGGATGGCATCAGCTCACCCGCCCCAGTATTGCTGTTTACAACTCTAAAGCGCTTGCTAATGGGGTGACGCCAAAACGCTTACCGAGCGCGATAAGTTCATCGCGAGAGATGGTTTGTTTCATGCCACCCATCGAAATAACTTTTACCAACACTTCAGCAGACTTCTCAGCGGTATCAATAAGACCAAACGCTTCATCAAGCGTTGGGCCGCTACCGAATACCCCGTGGAACGGCCACAGAACCAGCGAGTGTTTTGCCATCTCGTCAGCTGTCGCATTTCCAATTTCATCGGTGCCTGGCACCATCCACGGCAGAATGCCAACGCCGTCCGGGAACACCACCAGACATTCGGTGCTGCCTTCCCACAATTTGCGAGTGATGACTTCGGTGGTGTTTTCCAGCACGTAGGTCAGGGCAATCAGGTTGGTGGCATGACAGTGCATGATCACGCGATCTTTACCGCCAGTGGTTTTGATGCGTACGCTGTGTGACTGGAAGTGTGCCGCCAGTTCAGACGTTGGCACCGCTTCGTTTTCCAGCCCCCACAAAATGTGGTAGCCAGTTCCGCGGTTGTCCACTTTCACCACGCCAATATTTGCCGCTGGATCCAGTTGTACGTTGCGGAAGAATTTGCCAGAGCCAGTGACGATAAACGGCGTATTCGCCAGTTCAGGCATCGGCTGGCTTAAGGCGATGTAACGAGGTGCGGCGTGGAAATCAGCCTGGAATGGCGTGATGTCCGCTTCATCCAGACGCATGGTGATGTTGCCGCCATTGCGCTCATCCCAGCCTTTCAGCCAGGCATCACTTGTTGCTTTGATCATGCCTTCTACAAACCAGGCTTTGAGGATGTTCTGCATAGTCTTGTGGTTCCTTTGGTATTGGTGAGGGCTTTTTCCCCTCAACCTGGCCCTCTCCCAAGGGAGAGGGAATTAATCATGTTTTCTCCTTCTCCCTCAGGGAGAAGGTCGGGATGAGGGTGGTTAACCGCGTTTGCTCAACACGTCCTGCTCGTAAGTACGCACAGTTTTCAGCCACTGGGCATCAACCGGCGTGTCATTACGCTGGCAATACATTTCCCAAACCGCTGCCCATGGCAGTGATTTTTGCTCTTCCAGCAAGGCCAAACGCGCGGTGTAATCACCATCACGCTCAAGCTGGCGCAGAGTTTCAGTTGGCTCCAGCAACGCACGCAGTAGTGCTTTTTTCATGTTGCGAGTACCGATAACCCACGCCGCAATGCGGTTAATGGAGGCATCGAAGAAATCCAGCCCGATGTGTACGCGGTCGAACAGGTCGTGGCGGATGATTTCGCTGGCGATAGCTTGAGTTTCGTCATCCAGCAGTACCACGTGGTCGCTGTCCCAACGCACCGGGCGGCTCACGTGCAGCAGCAGGCGCGGTACATACAGCATGGCGCTGGAGATTTTATCGGAGATAACTTCAGTCGGATGGAAGTGACCGGCATCCAGGCACAGCGCGGTCTGGCGGCTGGTGGCATAACCGAAGTAGAACTCGTTGGAACCCACGGTGTAGCTTTCGGCACCAATACCGAACAGCTTGCTTTCTACCGCATCGATGTGATGTTGCGGGTTGAGTTTTTCGCTCATCGCTTCATCCAGTGCCGCGACCAGACGCTGGCGCGGAGCCAGGCGATCAACAGTGATGTCTTTCATGCCATCCGGGATCCAGATGTTCATTACTGACGGCGTACCTAACTGCTCGCCGAAGTAAGCAGAAACTTTGCGGCTGGCTTTAACGTGGTCAATCCAGAACTGACGAATTTCATCGTTAGCGTGGGACAACGTAAAACCATCGGCGCTTAACGGGTGCGAGAAACAAGACGGGTTGAAATCCAGCCCTAACTTGTTGGTTTTCGCCCACTCAACCCAGTTTTTGAAGTGTTCTGGTTTGATTTTGTCGCGTGAAACTGGCTGCTCAGATTCCAGATAAATGGCGTGCAGGTTCAGGCGTTTTGGGCCAGGGATCAGGCTTAATGCACGATCCAGATCGGAGCGTAATTCAGTCGCGTTGCGCGCTTTACCCGGATAGTTACCGGTGGCTTGAATCCCGCCGCTCAGCGCGCCTTCTGGGTTTTCAAACCCGGCAACGTCATCGCCCTGCCAGCAGTGCATAGAAACCGGCAAGCGGTCGAGCTGTTGCAGAGCAGATTCAACATCAACACCGACAGCAGCAAAACGCTGTTTCGCCAGTTCCCAGGCTTGATCAAGAGGTGTGGTCATGCGCAAAACTCCTTTTGTTTTTGATTGCTCAGCGGGAACTGCGCGATATACCGGGCAATTTCGCTATCTGTTTGTGGGGTAAAAGATTTCAATTCATAGCTGGCGGCGACGATTTTGCGGAAATCGTCAACGTCAGTGATTTCATCCAGCGCCATTAACTGGCAGCCGATATTGCCGAGCGTTGAGGCCTCAATCGGGCCGGCGAATACCGGAATCCCGCAGGCGTCAGCGCATAGCTGGTTCAGTAATTCGTTCTGGCTACCGCCGCCGACAATATTCAGGCAGCTAAACTCATGGCCACGAACGCTGGCCAGTTCTGCCAAAGTTTTGGCGTACAACAGCGCCAGGCTGTCGAAAATGCAGCGTGCAAGCTCGTTGTCTGTGAATGGAACCGGCTGGTTGCTTTCGCGACATGCCGCCTGAATTTCACGGCTCATGCTTTCAGGGTTAATAAAACGATCGTCGTTCGGGTTGATCACAAAGTGGCAGGCCGGAGTTTTACGGGTGCGATCGATAAGATCGCCCAGATCCGTGATCTCCAACTCTCTCGTGACGCGCTGTAACAACCATAGGCCCATAATGTTTTTCAGCACCCGATAACGCCCTTCCGCACCACCTTCGTTGGTGATGTTGGCGGCCAATGCTGCGCTATTGGCATACGGCGTTTTGCTCTCAAAGCCCATCAACGACCAGGTGCCAGAAGAAAGGTAGGCGGCGTTTTTATCTTTCAGCGGTGCGCCGATGACCGCACTGGCGGTGTCGTGCGTCGCGACTGAAACTACCGGGATTTTGTTCCCTTCGCGGCAAATCCACTGACCGATAACGTTGCCCGGATGGGTCGGCGTGCCGAACCATTTGCCTGGTACGCCCGCCCACTCGAGCAGGGTTTCATCCCAGTTATCGCTATTGATATTGACCAGCTGCGTGGTTGTGGCGTTGGTGTATTCCCAGTTCAACGCGCCCGTCAGGCGGTAGCAGAAATAGTCAGGGATCAGCAGTGCGTGTTCGACTTTATCGAACAGTTCTGGCTGTTGCTGCGCTAAAGCTCGGAACTGGTAAAGCGTGTTGAAAGGCAGGAACTGAATACCGGTACGACGATAGATTTCTTCGCGACCTAACTGGTTGAAAGCTTCGTCCATCACGCCGTCGGTGCGGCTGTCGCGATAAGAAACAGGCTGCCCAACTCGATTACCGTCGCGGTCAATCAGCACGTAATCAACACCCCAGGTGTCAATGCCGATACTGTCGATGGCGATACCTTCATCGCAGGCTTTTTGCAGGCCAGTGCGGATTTCCATTTCCAGCGCGTCCACATCCCACACAGTGGAACCGTCGACCTGTTTTAAACAGTTGGTGAAACGATGAATTTCTCGCAGACAAATGCTGCGGGTATCACGTTCAAAGCGCGCCAGCATGACACGGCCGCTTGATGCGCCCAGGTCTACCGCAACGCTATGGCGTAGAGTCATTTTGGGGGTCCTTGCTAAATTAATTGACCCCACTCTAAAAAGTAACGCTGTTGACCACCTTCTCGTTACTGACAGCGCTAATCCGCCGCTGGCAAAGAAGCAAAGATGAACGTGAGTCATGTCACAGATTCGTGTTTATCACCCATAAAACCGGGCTGTGACACTCTCCGCATTTCCTGATAATTCCCGACCTTTCTTAAAAAACGAGCAGGATTTAACGGATTTCGCGTCGAAAACTTAAGGTGCAGATGAGAAGCGTTATCTACTATCTGCTCATCGCAAAACGGTTTGGGGTTAATGATGACGGTATTACATGGTTTTGACTTTTTCCCATCTGGGCATTCGTCTGTGGCGATTGAGCCGCGTTTACCCCAGGCCGCCTTTCCGGAACACCATCATGACTTTTGCGAAATCGTCATTGTTGAGCACGGCACTGGAACCCACGTTTTTAACGGCCAGCCGTACACATTAAGCGGCGGTTCCGTCTGTTTCGTGCGCGATCACGATCGCCATTTGTACGAGCACACCGAAAATCTGTGCCTGACCAATATTCTGTACCGTGCGCCAGACGCATTTTGCTTTTTGTCCGGGTTGGATAAGTTGCTGCCGCAAGAGCAGGACGGCCATTACCCGTCGCACTGGCGCGTGAATCAACCCGTTTTGCAGCAAGTACGCGGGCTGATTGAACAGTTTGAGCAAATTGGTGAAGCGTCGGATACCCATTCTGTCGCCAACCGTGAAATTCTGTTTATGCAGTTGCTGGTATTGCTGCGCAAAGGCAGCATGGTGGAAGGTGCTGCAAGTTCAGAAGGCCGGTTAAATCTGCTGATGGCATGGCTTGAAGATCACTTCGCTGAGGATATTTGCTGGGAAGCGCTGGCTTCACAATTCACGCTTTCCCTGCGTACTTTGCATCGCCAGCTAAAACAGCGAACGGGTATGACGCCCCAACGCTATCTCAACCGTTTACGTTTGATGAAAGCGCGTCACTTGTTGCGCCATGGCGACGAAAGCGTCACAGACATCGCTTTTCAATGCGGTTTTGGCGACAGTAACCACTTTTCGACGCTGTTTAAGCGTGAGTTTTCCTGGTCACCGCGTGAGATTCGCCAGGGCCGAGATACGCAACTTCAGTAATCGCGAGGGCAATCACCGTTTTTTTAGCCAAAAAAGCCAATACTTGCCTGTTAGTTTGTCGGATGGCGCTGCGCTTATCCGACCTACGGTGCTTGTTTTGTCGGGTGGATAAGCGAAACGTCATCCACCATTTAGGTTTTGGTTTTTGAGGCATTACGGTGGCAAATCATTTAGTTCTCAAAAAAGCGGATTTCTTCGTTTCTGCCACGCAGCCCGTGGCGGTGGCGGATCGCTATCCGCAAAATGTCTTTGCCGAACATACCCACGATTTCTGCGAGCTGGTGCTGGTTTGGCGCGGTAACGGCTTGCACACCCTCAATGACCGGCCGTATCGCATCACCTGCGGCGACCTGTTTTATATCCGCGCGGAAGACCGCCACAGCTACGAATCGGTTAACGGTTTAGTGCTGCATAACATCATCTACTGCCCTGAAAGGCTCAAACTCAACGTCGACTGGAATGATTTGTTGCACAGCACACGGGCTGCCGGGAAAGATCCACGCTGGCGGCTGAGTAGCCACGGCATGGCACAAGCGCGGCAGTTAATCGGCCAACTGGAACACGAAAGCGTGAAAATGGACGCGCTGTCGGTGTGTCTGACCGAGAGCCTGTTCCTGCAACTGTGCATTTTGTTGCGCCGCCACCGCTATCAATCTCAGGATGCAACTGGGCCAGACAGTAGCGAAACGTTCGATTTATTACTGGCAGCGTTGGGGAAAAGTCTCGATTCGTCCTTTGAGCTTGCGCATTTTTGCCAGCAACATCAGGTGGCAGAGCGCCATTTACGGCAGATTTTTCGCCAGCAAACCGGCATGAGCATCAGCCAGTATTTACGCCAGTTACGCATCTGCCAGGCACAGGATTTATTGCGTCATAGTGAGTTGTTGATTGGTGATATCGCCACACGCTGTGGCTTTGAGGACAGTAACTATTTTTCGGTGGTCTTTACCAAGGAAACGGGGTTGACGCCACGGCTGTGGCGTCAACGATATGCTATTGAAACATAATTAATTTGCCATGCCGAGGCCGACGATGTTGGCAGCAATAATAATCACCACACAACCGACGCTCAGTACACCAACAGGACGAGTTCCTGCCGATTTCCACTCTTTCATAATCAAGCCAACCAACCCGCCGCACAGCACGTAGAAGCTCATGTGCAACATCCAGCTCATGTAGTCGTACTGCGCAGGAATTTTAGCGTGGCCCCAGGCGTAGAAGAAGAACTGCAGATACCACATCAAACCGGCAAGTGCCGCGAACAACACGTTGCTGATGATTAATGGTTTTGCCAGTGAGAAGTCTGCTTTTATCGACAAGTTCTGCATTTTTGCCAGACGAATGAAGCAGAAGCCAAGGTTGACAAGTGCGCCGCCGCCCATAATCACCACGTAACTTGGCAAGGCCACATACAGCGGGTCAACGCCCAGTGCTGCTGCCGCTTCGTGCATCGGTTTTGCGGCGTCCATCGCAAAGGACATACCTGCTGAGAAAATGCCGCACATCACCGCCAGAACCAGCCCTTTTTTCAGGTTGAACTCTTCAGCCTTGATGCCCATTTTGCGTTCTTTGAGTTGGCCTGCGCGGGTGACAATGGCCACGCCGATCAGCGCAACCAGAACACCCAGCAACGTCATGCGTCCACCAAGTGTGCCAATCAGCACATCAAATTTTCCGGCAATTATTGGCGTCATTAAGGTGCCGACAATCAGCGTGATGCCAATCGCAATACCGATGCCCATCGACATGCCCAAGTAGCGCATGGTCAGGCCATAGTTAATGTTACCAATGCCCCACATTGCGCCAAACAAGAAGACTGGCAACAAAGTTGAAGCGTTAAACGAACCGAAGTAAGCCCAAAAATCAGGAAGTAAAACGTAACTCACCGTCCATGGCAAAATAATCCAGGAAACGAAGCCGCCAACCGCCCACATTGTTTCCCATGACCAACGCTGCACTTTTTTAAAAGGGGCGTAAAAACAGGCAGCGCTCGCGGCGCCCACGAGATGCCAGATTATCCCCATCGTTATTGCATTACTCATTATCCATATCCCTCTGTTTTAACTAAAAAACTCAGGGGTGACAGCTGACTACCCCATTGCCACTGAGTCTAAGGATTGAGCAACTTGCTAACCTTCTATGTGCTGCCGTGGCGGAGAGAAAAATGGCAAAATTCAGGGGGTGCGATTGACGGGGGTCACAGTTCTTTATAACCATGATATTTCAAGTTGTGGGTCGATTAGCTGCGAATGAAAGTGAGCAGTGGATAAGCGCAAGCGCCATCCACCGTTTTTGGACTAACAGATTTTTGTGGTTTGCACGCCGAGCAACCAGGCAAGTTTTTCCAGAACCGCCCCCTGATGCCCCAGACCAATCGCACAATGGTGCGCTGGCCCACCGAGACACCATTGCGTGGTGAAATCGCGCGCCGAAAGCGCGAAGCGATAGCGACTGTTGGTATTGCCAATATCCAGCACTTCGCCAGCCACCGCCTCCCCTTCGGCATACTGCAAACACACGCCGTTGTGTGCATCCTCAACAATCGACAGGAACGTAACAGGGCCGGGTTTAACGGTCATCTGAATAGAGACGCCTTTACCCGGCTTGCCGTGATAAACCGGCAGCGGCACCAGCCGCACATTGCCTTCGGCCATCAGTGGATGTGCTGGGCCATCGTGCCCCCACAGCACCACATCATCCGCGAATTCAATGCCATACGGCTCAGAGAACGAGCCACCCGCGCCCAGCAATTGCTGGATTTTCATCGCCAGCACATTTTTGATTTCATACTCACCGGCAACGGGAATGCCACGCTGAGTCAGTAACGTGTTACCGAGAATAATCGAGGTAATGATGTTCTCGTAAGCGTTGCCATTGCGCCCTTCGTAGTAATACGCCAGCGCACCAAGGTGGTTGTTTTCTATCAGTTGATCCATGGCGCAAGCGGTCTGGACGGCACGTTCTAATTCGTTTTTTTCACAGGCGGGATCGATTTGCAGCGAGGCTTCCACTTCTTGCCATTTTTGCCTGCTGGCGGTTTGCGTGACCAGCTCGCGGTATTCGGCCAGCTCGCACATTTCCAGCGGCTTGAAGCGCACGCCGAGTTTGGCGCTCAGGTTGGTCATGTTGCTGTAAACGTCGACCATGCCGTCGTAATAATGCCCCAACACACCCACCTGGCAAGCCGCCAGCTGTTTGTGTACTTCGAGGGCTTGCAGCCATTGTTCCGTTTGCTGCCAGGCATATTCATCACCCTGCAATGCCCCGACGATCAGCTGGTAACGAATCCCCGCGCGATTAAACACGTTTGCCAGTTCCGGTGCGCTGCACGCCTGGCAGTGTGCCAGCCATTCGCCGGTACGTTCGCCACGATCGGCCATCTCGCGGATTTTCCCGTACGGCAAACCCAGTTCTGGTTGCAGGGCGAGGATAATCACCGGCTTGTTGATCTTTTGCACCAGCGGCAGCACCGTGGAACTCAGCGCGTAGGTGCTGATATACAGCACGATGGCATCGACCGGTTGACTTTGAAGTTGTGTAGCAAAGCGGTCAGCTTTGGCGACGCTATCAATCAGGCCACCATTAATCACCGTCGCGTTAAGCCCGGCGAGACGATGGTCAATTTGTTGCAGATAGCCTGTAAGGCGCTGTTCCAGGCCAGAAAATTGCGGCCAGTAGGTATCAAGGCCGATACCGAAAAGGGCGACGTTAAGCGACATAGTAGTGCTCCAGGCAAGAATGAAGCGCCGACTATCACCCTATTTACCCAACGCTACCTTTGCGGCAATGCCAGTTTCTGTGGCTGATGGCAAAAAACGATTTATCTGCCTGACAGTGCTCACATTTTCTCCATCATGACGAAAAGTTATAACCTTGCTAAAAGTACGGCATTGATAATCATTTTCAATATCATTTAATTAACTATAATGAACCAACTGATTACGCGGCGTTAACAGCTTGTGCGCCGTTCGATAATAAATGGAGATGATGAACATGAGTTATACACTGCCATCCCTGCCTTACGCATACGACGCTCTGGAACCGCATTTCGACAAGCAAACGATGGAAATCCATCACAGCAAACACCACCAGGCGTACGTAAATAACGCTAATGCAGCGCTGGAATCTCTGCCAGAGTTCGCAAGCCTGCCAGTTGAAGAGCTGATCGCTAAACTGGATCAACTGCCAGCTGACAAGAAAACCGTTCTGCGTAACAACGCAGGTGGCCACGCTAACCACAGCTTCTTCTGGAAAGGCCTGAAAACTGGCACCACCCTGCAAGGTGACCTGAAAGCAGCCATCGAGCGTGACTTCGGTAGCGTTGATAATTTCAAAGCAGAATTTGAGAAAGCTGCGGCAACTCGTTTCGGCTCCGGCTGGGCGTGGCTGGTTCTGAAAGGTGACAAACTGGCTGTGGTTTCCACCGCAAACCAGGACAGCCCGCTGATGGGCGAAGCAGTTTCTGGCGTATCCGGCTTCCCAATCGTGGGTCTGGATGTGTGGGAGCATGCTTACTATCTGAAGTTCCAAAACCGTCGCCCTGACTACATCAAAGCATTCTGGGATGTGGTGAACTGGGACGAAGCAGCAGCACGTTTTGCTGCTAAAAAATAAGTTGCAAAGCAACTGATGAAAAGCGAGCCTGATGGCTCGCTTTTTTTATATCTGTCGTCTGGCCACAGGGAGGATCCGATGCACTATCCGCTAAACGTATATATTGGCAAAGTTCGTGAGTATGCAGGCAGCAGGCCAAGTGCGATCGCCAAATATCAGGTCGATGGTGAGCTGAAACTCACTGAGTTGGGTCTGGAAGGCGATCAACAGGCTGAAAAAATTGTTCATGGTGGGCCAGATCGCGCGTTGTGCCATTATCCGCGCGAGCATTACACCTGGTGGGCGCGTGAATTCCCCGAACAGGCTGAACTGTTTACCGCCCCAGCCTATGGTGAAAATTTATCGACCGAGGGGCTGACAGAAAAAGATGTCTATATTGGCGATATTTTCCGTTGGGGCGATGCACTGATTCAGGTCACACAACCGCGCTCACCGTGCTACAAGCTGAATTATCATTTTGGCATTAACAATATGTCTTCGCTGATGCAGGAAACGGGTTATTGCGGCTGGCTGTATAAAGTCGTGCTGGCAGGCAATGTATCGACAGAAAATCCACTGGAACTGGTTTCCCGAGTAAGTGATGTTTCGGTGGCTGAAGCTATCGCCATCGCCTGGCATATGCCATTTGATGACGAACAATTCCATCGCTTGCTGTCCGCCGCCGGACTATCGACAAGCTGGACGCGTACCATGCAGAAACGACGTCTTTTTGGAAAGGTTGAAGATAATTCACGACGGTTGTTTGGGAAGTAAATTCCAGAAACAAAAAACCCGCCAGAGGCGGGTTTTTTTAATTCTTAGCTTTGCTAACGCTAACCTTACAGGCTAGTTACGTTACCAGCAGCTGGGCCTTTAGCACCACTTTCGATGGTGAAAGACACTTTCTGGCCTTCGTCCAGAGACTTGTAGCCATCGTTCTGGATAGCAGAGAAGTGTACGAACACGTCTTTTGAGCCATCGTCAGGAGTGATGAAGCCGAAGCCTTTGTCAGAGTTGAACCATTTTACGAGACCAGTCATTTTGTTAGACATAGATATTACCTTTTAAATTAAATTTGCCTTCCGGCGCAATTGGAATGTTTTACAGATTTTTTAAAGCGATAAAGGAAGGTAGATCACGTCGAAGGGTATCTATGATAACTCTTTGAGGACTGCGCTACTAAACTGCTTAAAGGTTCTGTGCTTCAAACCGATGAATGCATTAACTCATATAACCACGATGAATGACAAGGTTTATTTTAGCCGTCCACAGGGCTGGAGCTCAGGCCGCCTCTGGGCTGAGCGCCTGAAGCATCGCTCTATTCAGTAAATAACTGAATGGTGATACAAAGCCGATTCAAAATCTTCCTTCATGCTTGCGTAGAGTAAAATACTGATTTCGTCATGATTGTTATGGTCATAAAAACAACGATACTCATTTTTCACACCCAGCCATTCACGAATTCTGACACCTTTGTCTGCCAGCGTAGCGTTTATCCGATATCGGGTGGGTCGGCCTCTTCGAGCTGGCGTTCTGCTGCGGTCTGGACGAAGAGTTCCGCAACACCATTCCTGGTAACGAATACTCCGCCTTCAAACAGCTCAGGGTTGCTTAACCCTTCACGGGCGGTCTTTTGGGATATTGTATTTCTCATTACTGACAGTTAATGATGAGTTTATGAACAGCGCCAGGCGGCGTCATATTTATGACAAATTTGTACACGCGACGTGAAATTAGAAGGAATGGGACGACTAAAAGAGGGAAGCATCCCCCGCCATTAAGCGCTGTCTCTTAGTCACAACTTTGAGGGCCGGTTCCTGTCGAGCCGAAGAAGGTTCCGTTCACCAGGCGATTGAGTACTTATGTCGCCACAGAACCGGTGAACGTCTTAGGGTGGCCACCGTCGCCACCCTAAGAACCCTGACTCCCGGCAAATAAATCGCCGCAAGCGGTAAACCTCCATTTTGCCTCCGTGTCAGGGTCGGTTGCGATTCGTTCCAGACGATCGCGCCCTCCAGCCGTTCCCGACGGCTG
>NZ_JAHWLU010000048.1:0-31631 GCF_022134725.1 Buttiauxella sp. S19-1 | reverse complement strand
ACATTATATTTTTAATTGTTTCTGAGAATTTCAATTTTACAGGGGAACGTAAGTAATCCTTTTCCATACTTTTTAGATATATTATGAAAGTTAGATATGTCAGCACAAATGGCTTAGATCGGTGGTTGTCTTTCAATCCTTAATCGGGGGTTGAGGCAATCGAGTGTTGACACAGCAAAGCAGATCAAGTACCAATAAATGCATAACGAATTCACTTGAGGCTTGAAACATGATTCGCAGCATTCGCCTACTAGACCTACTACTAAACGCAACTTCTTTGCGCGGTAGGCTGGTGGGCGAAATCAAGCGTTGATTCAAGCCATCAGACAGAAAAAACCCGCGCCACTGCGCGGGTTTTTTTATGCTCGTAGCAACGGCCCCTAAGACGAGAAAGGACCACAACATGAGCCAACAAGTCATTATTTTCGATACCACTTTACGTGATGGTGAGCAGGCGTTACAGGCTAGTCTGAGTGTTAAAGAGAAACTGCAAATCGCAATGGCACTGGAGCGTATGGGTGTTGACGTGATGGAGGTTGGTTTCCCTGTTTCCTCCCCTGGTGACTTCGAATCTGTGCAGACCATCGCTCGCAACATCAAAAAAAGCCGTGTGTGTGGCCTCGCTCGTTGTGTAGATAAAGATATTGATGTTGCAGCCGAAGCATTAAGAATTGCCGAGGCCTTCCGTATTCACGTGTTCCTGGCGACATCCACGATGCACATCGAAACGAAACTACGTAGTACCTTCGATGATGTGTTAGCCCGTGCAGTCAATTCTGTAAAACGCGCCCGTAACTACACCGACGACGTAGAGTTCTCTTGTGAAGATGCAGGCCGGACCCCAATCGATAACCTGTGCCGCATTGTAGAAGCTGCAATTGGCGCTGGCGCTACCACAATTAACATCCCGGACACCGTGGGTTACACCACTCCAGTACAGTTTGGCGGCATTATCCAGACCCTGTATAACCGCGTCCCTAACATTGATAAAGCGATTATCTCCGTTCACTGCCACGATGATTTGGGCATGGCGACAGGCAACTCTATCGCGGCAATTCAGGCAGGCGCTCGCCAGGTTGAAGGCACCCTGAACGGCATCGGTGAACGTGCTGGTAACACCGCGCTGGAAGAAGTGATCATGGCGATTAAAGTACGCGGCCAAATGTTGGGCGTGCATACCAATATCAATCACCATGAAATTTACCGCACCAGCCAGATTGTCAGCCAGTTGTGCAACATGCCAATTCCAGCTAACAAAGCGGTGGTTGGTTCCAATGCTTTCGCGCACTCCTCCGGTATTCATCAGGATGGCGTACTGAAAAACCGCGAAAACTACGAAATCATGACCCCGGAAACTATTGGCTTGAATCAGGTGCAATTGAACCTGACCTCCCGCTCTGGCCGCGCTGCTGTGAAACACCGCATGGAAGAGATGGGTTATAAAGAAGACGATTACAATCTGGATTCGTTGTACGACGCCTTCCTGAAACTGGCTGATAAGAAAGGCCAGGTATTTGATTACGATCTGGAAGCTCTGGCCTTTATCGGTAAGCAACAAGAAGAGCCAGAACATTTCCGCATGGAATACTTCAACGTGCAGTCCGGTTCAAGCGTGATTTCTACCGCTTCCGTCCAGTTGCAATGTGGCGAAGAAACACAATCTGAAGCAGCAACAGGCAACGGCCCGGTCGATGCGGTCTACCAGGCGATTAACCGCATCACCAATTACGATGTGGAACTGGTGAAATACCAGCTGTCTGCGAAAGGCCAGGGTAAAGATGCGCTGGGTCAGGTGGACATAGTCGTCACCCACAAAGGCCGTCGCTTCCATGGCGTAGGTCTGGCGACCGATATCGTCGAATCCTCAGCAAAAGCGATGGTCAACGTGCTGAACAACATCTGGCGCGCGGGAATCGTCGAGAAAGAATTGCAACGCAAAGCTCATAATAAAGAAAATAATCAGGAAACCGTGTGACATGTCAAAAACTCATCATATAGCAGTATTGCCGGGTGACGGCATTGGCCCAGAAGTCATGGCTCAGGCGCTGAAAGTGCTGGATGCAGTTCGTACGCGCTTCGATATACGCATAACCACCAGTCAATATGACGTGGGCGGTATTGCCATTGACCGCCACGGCAATCCACTGCCTCCGGTGACCATTGAAGGCTGCGAACAAGCAGATGCCATTCTGTTTGGCTCCGTCGGTGGCCCGAAATGGGAACACTTGCCACCCGCTCAGCAACCAGAGCGTGGCGCGTTACTCCCATTGCGTAAGCACTTCAAATTATTCAGCAACTTGCGCCCTGCTCGCCTGTATCAAGGCCTGGAAGAGTTTTGCCCGCTGCGTGCTGACATTGCCGCTAACGGTTTTGACATCCTGTGTGTGCGTGAATTAACCGGCGGGATCTACTTCGGCCAACCGAAAGGCCGCGAAGGTTCTGGCATGCACGAAAAAGCGTTTGATACCGAAGTGTATTACCGCTTTGAGATTGAGCGTATTGCCCGCATCGCTTTCGAATCAGCACGCAAACGTCGCAACAAAGTGACGTCGATTGATAAAGCTAACGTGCTGCAATCGTCGGTAATGTGGCGTGAAATTGTCGGCGAAATCGCTAAAGAATATCCGGACGTAGAACTGGCGCACATGTACATCGACAACGCCACCATGCAGTTAATCAAAGACCCATCTCAGTTTGACGTGCTGCTGTGCTCCAACCTGTTCGGCGACATTTTGTCTGACGAATGCGCGATGATCACCGGCTCTATGGGCATGTTGCCTTCCGCAAGCCTGAACGAACAAGGTTTTGGTTTGTACGAACCTGCTGGCGGTTCAGCGCCTGATATCGCAGGTAAAAACATTGCTAACCCAATTGCGCAGATCCTGTCTCTGGCTCTATTACTGCGCTACAGCCTGGATGCTGAAGAGGCCGCACAGGCCATCGAAAACGCTATCAACCTTGCGCTGGAAGAAGGTTTCCGTACCGGCGATTTGGCTCGCGATGGCAATGCAATCAGCACCGACGAAATGGGCGATACCATTGCTCGTTTCGTGGCAGAGGGGAAATAATCATGGCGAAGACGTTATATCAAAAATTGTACGATGCCCACGTCGTTTACGAAGCAGTAGATGAAACGCCGCTGCTGTATATCGACCGTCATCTGGTTCACGAAGTGACCTCCCCGCAGGCGTTTGATGGCCTGCGTGCGCATAAGCGCCCGGTGCGTCAGCCAGGCAAAACGTTTGCCACCATGGATCACAACGTTTCTACGCAAACTAAAGACATCAACGCTTCCGGCGAAATGGCCCGCATTCAAATGCAGGAGTTGATGAAAAACTGCCAAGAATTCGGCGTTGAGTTGTATGACCTGAACCACCCATTCCAGGGCATCGTCCATGTCATGGGCCCAGAACAAGGTATCACCTTGCCTGGCATGACCATTGTTTGTGGCGACTCCCACACCGCGACCCACGGCGCATTCGGTGCACTGGCGTTCGGTATCGGCACTTCTGAAGTTGAACACGTTCTGGCGACGCAAACCCTGAAACAGGGTCGTGCTAAAACCATGAAGATTGAAGTCACCGGCACCGCCGCACCAGGCATCACGGCAAAAGACATCGTGCTGGCAATTATCGGTAAAACCGGCAGCGCTGGCGGTACCGGGCATGTGGTGGAATTCTGCGGTAGCGCAATTCAGGCGTTGTCGATGGAAGGCCGCATGACGCTGTGCAACATGGCAATCGAAATGGGTGCTAAAGCTGGCATCGTTGCTCCAGACGAAACTACGTTTAACTACGTGAAAGGCCGCCTGCATGCACCAAAAGATGCCGACTGGGACGATGCAGTAGCGTACTGGAAAACCTTCAGCACCGACGAAGGCGCTAAGTTCGACACCATTGTAACGCTGGACGCCGCTGACATTGCACCGCAAGTCACCTGGGGTACCAACCCAGGCCAGGTGATTTCCGTCACCGAAAACATCCCGAATCCAGAATCCTTCGCGGACCCTGTTGAACGCGCCTCTGCTGAAAAAGCACTGGCTTACATGGGCCTGAAACCAGGCATTCCATTAACCGAAGTGGCTATCGATAAAGTGTTTATCGGTTCATGCACCAACTCACGCATTGAAGATTTGCGTGCTGCGGCTGAAATTGCCAAAGGCCGCAAAGTGGCTCCAGGCGTGCAGGCGTTAGTGGTTCCTGGTTCCGGCCCTGTCAAAGCGCAGGCCGAAGCTGAAGGTCTGGATAAGATCTTTATTGAAGCGGGCTTTGAATGGCGTTTACCAGGCTGCTCGATGTGCCTGGCAATGAACAACGACCGCCTGGAACCCGGTGAGCGTTGTGCTTCCACCAGCAACCGTAACTTCGAAGGCCGTCAGGGCCGTGGTGGCCGCACGCATCTGGTTAGCCCAGCAATGGCAGCCGCCGCTGCGGTATCTGGTCATTTTGCTGACATCCGCACGTTGAAATAAGGGAAAACACCATGGCAGAAAAATTTATCCAACATACCGGCCTGGTCGTTCCGCTGGATGCCGCAAATGTTGATACTGACGCAATCATTCCTAAGCAATTTTTGCAGAAGGTGACACGCACCGGTTTTGGCGCTCATCTGTTTAACGACTGGCGCTTTCTGGATGACGCAGGCCAAAAGCCAAACCCAGAGTTCGTGCTGAACTTCCCGGAGTTTAAAGGCGCTTCAATTTTACTGGCGCGTGAAAACTTCGGCTGTGGTTCTTCGCGTGAACACGCACCGTGGGCCTTAACCGATTACGGTTTTAAAGTGGTTATCGCGCCAAGTTTTGCAGATATTTTCTACGGAAACTCATTCAACAACCAGCTGCTGCCGGTGACGTTGAGCGAAAAAGAAGTGGACGAGCTGTTCAAACTGGTTGCGGCAAATCCGGGGATTAAGTTTGTCGTCGATCTGCAAGCGCAAACCGTAATTGCGGGCGAGAAAAGTTACTCGTTTAATATCGATACTTTCCGCCGCCACTGCATGTTAGAAGGGCTGGATAGTATTGGCCTGACGCTGCAACACGAAGGTTCAATTTCTGCTTACGAGCAAAAACAACCGGCGTTTATGCGTTAACAATAATGGCGGGTGTTTCACCCGCCATTAGACTGATGACACAGCTTTGTTGTAGGTCCGGTAAGCGCAGCGTCACCCGACAAATGGTGGATGACGCTTCGCTTATCCACCCTACAACGGCTAAAACATTACTTTAATGTTTCGACCAGCCCTTTGCGCTGCCCTTCCAGCGTCACCACTTTGCTGCACACATCGCGGCCAAATTGCTCGAAATCTTTTTCCTGATTTTTCCACTCATTCTGAATGGAAGTCTGTAAGCCACCAAGGCTACCCAGCACGCCTTGCAGCGGGTTACCGCCACCTTTCAGAACCGCTTTCGCACCCATTTCGTTGATGCTGTCTTGCAAGATGCCGCCCATCGCCTGGTTTACCAGCTGTTGCCCATCGGCTCGAACCTGGTCAATCGCTTTGTAATGGAAGGTTAAACCGTCCTGACGAGTCTCGATAATACGGTTCATCTGCTCTTTGAGTTGCGCGTCGAGTTTAGTCAGGCGGCCACGCATATTGCTGCTCTCACCCACTTCTTTAGCGATGATTTTATCCAGCGCGACACGGCCTTTTTCTACACGAGCCAAAGCACCGTTATTGATCCATGGCAGGTCTGTACGCAACGCTTGCTGATAATTCACCGCCAATTGGCGCTGCGTTGCATTTAAAGTCTGTGGCTTGCCGTTGAATTGCAGGCTACCGTCTGGGGCAATAACCAGATTTCCATTCTCACCAACAACCTGGACTGATTGCGGGTTGATGACCACGTCATCGCGAGGAGTGACGCTACATTTATAGTCGGCCTGCGCCTGCATCGCGGTGAGCAGCAAAACGCCCATCAGTGCCTTACGAATCATAGTGACTCCTGAACTTCTAAAAATTTAAGAAAAAAAAGGCCGGTTTTCACCGACCTAATTATTCTGCAAATATCAATCCCACCAAACATCAAACAGCTCGCTGGTGCGAACGTCTTCTGCTTTGTGATCTTCAAGCCATTTGCGCACCAGAGCCTGATGCTCTTCGGTGCATTTGCCGATTTCCTGCAGGCAGATTAAGCCTTCCCAGGAAAGGTGGCCGCCGCCATCAAAAGCCAAACCATTTTTATCGATAACTTCGTCAATAAACGCATCAACGATTTTATCAATTTGTTCTTCGGAGGTGCCTTCCGGGAAACGCCATGCAACAGAGAACCCTAGTTCCTGGAATTCGTCGATGTGCATTTTCTTACGCAAACGACGGCTACGATTAATTGCCATTACTTTACCCTCTCGAACATTAAGTCCCATACGCCATGACCAAGACGATGGCCACGTTGTTCAAATTTGGTCACCGGACGTGAATCCGGGCGCGGTACGTAGTCGTTACTCTCTGACTGGTTTTGGTAACCATCGATAGAGGACATCACTTCGAGCATGTGTTCTGCATAAGGTTCCCAGTCGGTTGCCATATGGAACACACCACCCAATTTCAGTTTGCTTTTTACCAGCTCGGCAAACGGCACTTGAACGATACGGCGCTTATTATGACGTGCTTTGTGCCACGGATCAGGGAAAAAGAGCTGAACCATGGATAAAGAATTGTCAGGAACCATTTTTTGCAGCACTTCAACCGCGTCGTGACACATCACGCGCAGGTTCTCAACGCCCTCTTCATGAGCTGTCGCGAGGCATGCACCGACGCCTGGCGAGTGCACTTCAATGCCTAAAAAGTTCTGCTGTGGATTAGCCTTTGCCATTGCCACCAGCGACGTACCCATGCCAAAACCAATTTCCAGCGTCACTGGTGCTTCGCGGCCAAACAGCTCGGCAAAATCGACAGGCGCGTCTTGATATTCAACGCCCATCACCGGCCAATAGTTTTCCAGTGCGTACTCCTGCCCTTTAGTCAGGCGACCCTGGCGGCGCACAAAACTACGAATCCGGCGCATTGCGCGGCCTTCTTCATTAAATTCCGGTGAGATGACGTCATTTTTCATGGTGTTCAGGCTTTGAGTTAGTGTTCGGGAAACGGGCATTATCCAAAGTTAATGATGAGAAGCAAGCACCAGAAAGTTCCGGTTTACAGCACGGAGCCGTCTGTGCTGGAATCAGCCCCCTAAATCACACATTTATCGGATGCCAGGCAACAATGATACAAGCGCCGCAATTCGCCAACCAGGTTCTCGACTGGTACCAAAAGTACGGGCGCAAAACCCTGCCATGGCAACTCGAAAAAACGCCATATAAAGTATGGCTGTCGGAGGTAATGTTGCAACAAACGCAAGTTACCACCGTCATTCCTTACTTTGAGCGCTTTATGGAACGCTTCCCGACCGTCACCGATCTCGCTAATGCGCCACTTGATGAAGTGCTACATCTTTGGACTGGCCTCGGTTATTACGCTCGCGCCAGAAATCTGCATAAAGCAGCACAAATGGTGGCTAATCTTCACAATGGCGTGTTCCCGGAAACCTTTGAAGAGGTTTCAGCGCTACCCGGTGTGGGCCGTTCCACCGCAGGTGCAATCCTCTCTCTATCGCTGGGCAAACATTTCCCGATTCTTGATGGCAACGTAAAACGCGTGCTGGCACGTTGTTATGCGGTTTCTGGCTGGCCGGGTAAAAAAGATGTTGAGAAGAAACTCTGGGACATCAGCGAACAAGTCACACCCGCGCAAGGCGTTAGCCAATTTAACCAGGCGATGATGGATCTTGGCGCGATGGTTTGCACGCGTTCGAAACCCAAGTGCGAACTTTGTCCGGTGAATAATATTTGTGTCGCTTATGCCAATAACAGTTGGGCGAACTATCCAGGCAAAAAACCGAAGGTGACGATACCTGAGCGCACTGGCTATTTCCTGATGATGCAGCATCAACAAAGCATCCTGCTTTCCCAGCGCCCTGCTGTTGGATTATGGGGCGGTTTGTACTGCTTCCCACAATTTGCGAGCGAAGAAGAACTGTACGACTGGCTAGCACAACGCAATATTCCCGCAGATAATCTCACGCAATTAAACGCCTTCCGCCATACATTCAGCCACTTCCATTTGGACATTGTCCCGATGTGGCTGCCGGTGCTTTCGTTTAATGGGTGCATGGATGAAGGAACCGCTCTCTGGTATAACTTAGCGCAGCCACCGTCCGTAGGACTGGCCGCCCCTGTAGAGCGTTTATTACAGCAATTACACGCCGAGCCGGTGGTACTTAAACCCGCACGAGCTGTTGAAGAGGAATAATGATGAGCAGAACTATTTTTTGTACTTACCTACAACGTGACGCGGAAGGCCAGGATTTCCAGTTGTATCCAGGTGAACTCGGCAAACGTATCTATAACGAGATCTCTAAAGAAGCATGGGCTTTGTGGCAGACCAAACAAACCATGCTTATCAATGAACGCAAAATGAGCATGATGAATCCAGAACACCGCAAAGAGCTGGAAGCTGAAATGGTCAACTTCCTGTTCGAAGGCAAAGAAGTCCACATCGAAGGCTACACGCCGCCAGAAAAATAAAAATACAGGGGCCATCGCCCCTCATGCAAACTCCAACAAGCACACGCATACACGGAACGATGAAAAAATTTCTCGCGCTAGCTCTGGTTGTCCCCTTGCTCATCTCATGTTCGAGCAAAAAAGAAGACTCCTATAACGAGGCTTTTGTTAAAGACACCAATGGTTTCGATATTTTGATGGGGCAATTCGCTCATAACATTGAAAATATCTGGGGCATCAAGGAAGTGTTGATTGCGGGTCCTAAAGACTACGTGAAATATACCGACCAATACCTGACCCGTAGCCACATCAACTTTGACGAAGGTACGATTACCATCGAAACCATTGCCGGCACTGAACCTGCTGCGCACTTACGTCAGGCGATCATCAACACGTTACTGATGGGCGACGATCCGGGTTCAATCGACCTTTATTCCGATGCCAACGATGTGGTTATCTCCAAAGAACCGTTCCTGTATGGCCAGGTAGTTGATAACACCGGCCAGCCGATTCGCTGGGAAGGCCGCGCCTCTAAGTTTGCTGATTACCTGCTGCAAACACGCATGAAAAGCCGCAGTACCGGGCTGAAAATTGTTTATAGCGTGACCATCAACCTGGTACCAAACCACCTTGATAAACGTGCGCATAAATACATTGGCATGGTACGCAAAGCGTCGAAGAAATATGGCGTCGATGAATCCCTGATCCTGGCAATCATGCAAACCGAATCGAGCTTTAACCCGTATGCCGTGAGCCACGCTGATGCACTGGGCCTGATGCAGGTTGTGCAGCACAGCGCCGGGGTTGATGTCTTCAAATCGCAAGGGAAATGGGGCAAACCAAGCCGCAGCTTCTTGTTTGACCCGGAAAGCAATATCGATACCGGCACGGCTTATTTGGCGATTCTGCAAGACAGCTATTTGAGCGGAATTGATAACCCAACCTCGCGCCGTTATGCCGTCATCACCGCATATAACGGCGGTGCGGGCAGCGTGCTGCGCGTGTTCAACAACGATAAGAACCGCGCGTTCAATATTATCAACAGTATGGCTCCAGGTGATATCTATCAAACCCTGACAACACGCCACCCGTCTGCGGAATCTCGTAATTATCTGAAAAAAGTGAACACCGCACAGAAGAGCTATCGTCGGCGTTAATCCTCTGTTTGTTGTCTCTCCTGTCATTCATTTTGATGCCAGGAGAGACAACATTGCCCGCGCTTTACCTACCTCATTCAGCAAAAAATGTAGCCCCGGTCACTATTTTCGAATGTAACTTGAAGATGTTTTCATTTATTTGCTGAATGTACCAAAAATTACTCCGCAGCCCTGCTAATGTTACGATTACAACATATCGAAACAGATATGTGAGAAATGCAACATTCGATAGTTAAATCCTGTGAGGAAATTTCCATGAACCTTAAGCTGCAGCTTAAAGTACTTTCGTTTCTGCAGTTCTGCTTGTGGGGTAGCTGGCTGACTACACTCGGCTCATACATGTTCGTCACCCTCAAGTTTGATGGCGCGGCCATCGGCGCGGTATACAGTTCATTAGGGATTGCTGCGGTATTTATGCCAACGCTACTGGGTATTATTGCGGACAAATGGATTAGTGCGCGCTGGCTCTACGCTGCCTGTCATCTGGTTGGCGCCGTCACACTGTATTTCGCAGCCCAGGTCACCTCACCGAGTGCGATGTTCGTGGTGATTCTGCTGAACTCACTGGCCTATATGCCAACGCTTGGCCTGGTGAACACCATCTCTTACTATCGCCTGCAATCAGCGGGAATGAATATTGTCACTGACTTCCCGCCAATTCGTATCTGGGGAACCATTGGCTTTATCTTCGCCATGTGGGGCGTGAGCTTCTCAGGCTTCGAATTGAGCCACATGCAGCTTTATATCGGTGCCACACTGTCAGTGGTTTTAGCCTTGTTCACCCTGACACTGCCACATATTCCGGTCGCCAACGCGCAAAAAAACCAAAGCTGGACTTCCATGTTAGGGCTGGATGCCTTCGCTTTATTCAAAAACAAGCGCATGGCGATTTTCTTTATCTTCTCTATGCTGTTAGGTGCCGAGTTACAAATTACCAATATGTTTGGCAACACCTTCCTGCACAGCTTCGATCAAAACCCGCTGTTCGCCAGCAGCTTTATTGTTGAACACGCGTCAGTGCTGATGTCTATTTCGCAGATTTCTGAAACCGTATTTATCCTGACGATTCCGTTCTTCCTGCTGCGTTACGGCATCAAGAACGTGATGCTTATCAGTATTGTGGCGTGGATGCTGCGCTTTGGTCTGTTTGCCTTTGGCGACCCAACGCCGATGGGCACCATGCTGCTGGTAATGTCGATGATCGTCTACGGTTGCGCCTTTGACTTCTTCAACATTTCCGGTTCGGTATTCGTTGAGCAAGAAGTGAAACCAGAAATTCGTGCCAGCGCACAGGGCATGTTCCTGATGATGACCAACGGCTTTGGTTGCATTTTGGGCGGGATTGTCAGCGGGAAAGTGGTGGAAAACTACACGACGGCTGGCATTACTGACTGGCAAAGCGTATGGCTAATTTTCGCCGGATATTCACTGGTACTGGCCTTCGCCTTCGTCGCACTGTTCAAATATAAACACGTCAGAACGCCTGCGGCTATCCAGCCAGTTGCCTGATTGATAACGCCTAAAACTACTGGCAAATCTTTTTTCGTAGGTCGGATAAGCGCAGCGTCATCCGACACCACTAATGTAAATTGGTGGATGACGCTAGCGCTTATCCCCCCTACAAAAGCTGAAAAGGGGAGCGTTTTTAGGCTTTTATCATGTAGCCGTACAAACGCTTGATCCCATCCGCATCTGTTTCGCTATACACACCCTGCAATTCTGGCGAGAAGCCCGGCAACATATTCACACCTTCCTCCAGCGCGAGGAAATAACGCAGCGCGGCACTGCCCCAGACTTCGCCCGGCACGACACACAACACGCCCGGCGGATACGGCAACGCACCTTCCGCCGCAATGCGCCCTTCTGATTCGCTTAAACGCACCAGTTCCACATTACCGCGAATAAACTCGCTGTTGGCATCCTGTGGATTCATAGCAACTGCAGGCAAGCTGGCTTTGCGGAACATCGCTTTTTGCAGATCCTTCACCGCAAAGCTGACGTAAAGATCGTGCATTTCCTGGCACAACTGGCGCAGCGTATAACCTCTGTAGCGTTGGGAATATTTCTGATAGATCGTCGGTAAAACATCCACCAGCGGCGTATCGTCTTCGATATGCTGCTCAAACCGCGCCAGCATCGCCACCAGATGCGCCAGCTTCTCAGTGCTTTCAGCAGGCGTCAGCAAGAACAGAATCGAATTAAGATCCGATTTCTCAGGGACAATCCCGTTTTCACGCAGATAGTTTGCGAGGATCGCCGCAGGTACACCAAATTCAGTGTATTGCCCGGTTTGTGGATCGATACCCGGCGTCGTCAGCAACAACTTGCAAGGATCAACGAAGTATTCATCCTGCGCATAACCTTC
The DNA here is from genome assembly GCF_022134725.1 of Buttiauxella sp. S19-1. Taxonomy (NCBI): domain Bacteria; kingdom Pseudomonadati; phylum Pseudomonadota; class Gammaproteobacteria; order Enterobacterales; family Enterobacteriaceae; genus Buttiauxella; species Buttiauxella sp. S19-1. The sequence goes on along the minus strand of NZ_JAHWLU010000048.1, from coordinate 19,566 downwards.
AAAACCATGCCACTTCTCACCCGGCTCAAAACTGAAGAAACGGCGCTCCTGCGCGATTGCCGTAGTGGGATGATCCTGCCACGGTTTGCCCGCCACCACCGGTGGGATAAACGGTTTGATCATCTTACAATGGGCGATGATCGCTTTGCGCGCTTCAATACCCTGCACCACGCACTCGGCCCACAGACGGCGTCCGCTCTCCCCTTCGTGAATTTTCGCGTTCACATCAAGAGCGGCAAACAGCGGATAAAACGGGCTGGTTGAAGCATGCAACATAAACGCGTTATTCAGCCGCTTATGCGGGCAGAATCGTGCTTGCCCACGCAAATGGTTATCTTTTTTGTGGATCTGCGAAGTCTGCGAGAAACCGGCCTGCTGCTTATGCACCGATTGCGTCACAAAGATCCCCGGATCGTTTTCGTTAAGATCCAACAGCAGCGGCGAGCAGTCCGCCATCATCGGGATGAATTGCTCATATCCGACCCATGCTGAATCAAACAAAATGTAATCACAAAGGTGGCCGATGTTATCCACCACCTGGCGCGCGTTATAGACGGTGCCATCGTAAGTCCCGAGTTGGATCACCGCCAGGCGGAACGGACGCTTTTCTTGTGCACGAGCTGGCGCAACTTCGGCGATCAACTCACGCAGATACTTTTCATCAAAACAGTGCGCATCGATACCGCCGATAAACCCAAATGGATTACGAGCAGCCTCGAGATAAACCGGAGTCGCTCCGGCCTGAATCAACGCACCATGATGGTTTGATTTATGGTTGTTGCGGTCAAACAGAACCAGATCGCCACGGGTCAGCAGCGCATTAGTGACGACTTTATTGGCCGCCGAGGTGCCGTTTAGCACGAAGTAAGTTTTATCCGCGTTAAACACTTTGGCGGCAAACTTCTGCGCATGCTTGGCCGATCCTTCATGGATCAGCAAATCACCGAGTTTAACGTCAGCGTTGCACATATCGGCGCGGAATAGATTCTCGCCGAAGAAATCATAGAACTGGCGGCCGGCCGGGTGCTTTTTGAAAAATTCACCGTGTTGGTGGCCAGGGCAGGCAAAAGTGCTGTTTTCCATCGCGACATATTTCGTCAACGTATCGAAAAACGGCGGCAACAGATTGGCTTCGTAGTCACTGGCCGCTTTTTCCAGCTCCAGATAATCCTGCGCTTCGCCGGTTATCAGCCCCGATATCCCTTCTTGCTCGTCAGGCCTTGCATCAGCGGCTAAAAAAACGGGAATCGAAAAACCTGTACGTTTGAGTAGCGCCAGAATACCGCTGCGGCTATCAGCGACAGAAAGGACAACGGCGGCGATATCGGTGAAGTCAGTGCTATCGAGCGTGACTACTTCGCGATGCGTTTCAAGTGTGGCAACCACATCGTGGCTGGCGGCAATTTTCAAAGATTTCATATGCACAAATCCCAGAGGTCAAGGATGAGTGAGTGCCAGATGGCACGGCAAAGGGAGCATTCCCCGGCGAATGTGTCTTGATGGTCTGAAGGATGATTCCCACTCCGACCGCCAGACATCAGTAAAACCAGGCATCACCTGATTTTACTGTTGTCCTGCAGTGAGCGTGCGATGCCCTCACCGCATGGTGAGCAAGGGTCTTCGGGATACAACAGAAAGGTGAACGAGCGCCATCGAGAGATGCCGGTGAACATTGACTCTAAACATCAATAAGCGCCCCGTTGCGATGTGTGAAATTTCGCGCAATCATGGCACCTTCTGCACGAGGGTTCAAGACGACGCTGCTAGCCGGAGCACAATATTCGCGCAAACGCACGGCTTATTAACACAAAACCATTGACGACAAACGGCCTTTACGGTTTAATGCGCCCCGTTGCCCGGATAGCTCAGTCGGTAGAGCAGGGGATTGAAAATCCCCGTGTCCTTGGTTCGATTCCGAGTCCGGGCACCACTATTTAAAGAAACCAGCCTAAGGGCTGGTTTTTTGCTTTTGGAGAAACGCTCACTCCATCGAACCCTATTCGATGACTCATCGCCTCCCCCCCACATTCCAGCGCCTGCTACACTTTCAGCAATCCTGATGTGCAGGCATTCTGAAGGGCGAATTCACTTCCTTTCTCCCCATATTCCCCACTGACCTGCCCATTGCGAGACTGCAAAACTGACCCCCATGTTTTTGTCATCCAATCTCGACAGGAGCAGAAAATGCAAATCGATCTCACAGGCAAGAGAGCGCTGGTTACAGGTTCAACGGAAGGCATCGGCTACGCAATTGCTCGCCAACTTTCAAGGGCTGGAGCGGATGTCGTGCTCAATGGCCGCTCAGAGGAAAAGACCACAAAGGCCGCCAAACGGCTAGAAGCCGAAGGCGCAAGAGGTAGCGTTAAACCTGCCACGGCCGACCTGTCAACTGCCGAGGGGTGTGCGGCCCTTGTCGCCCAAATTCCTCAGGTAGACATCCTGATTAACAACGCAGGCATCTTCCAGCCAATTGACTTTTTCGACGCTGACGACGAAGTTTGGGATCGCCACTGGCAGGTCAATGTCATGTCCGCCGTCAGGCTTTCCCGCGCCTATCTTCCAGGCATGCAGAAACTGAACTGGGGCCGCGTGATATTCCTGGCCTCAGAATCTGGTTTTAATATTCCGGTCGAAATGATTCACTACGGCGTCAGCAAGACCGCCGACATCGCTGTCGCCCGCGGTCTCGCTAAGCGCATGGCTGGTACAAATGTCACCGTTAACTCCGTACTCCCTGGTCCTACTCTTTCCGAAGGTGTAGAAGCGATGCTTGCCGATGAGCAAGCGAAAACGGGGTTGCCGCTGGAGGAAATTGCCGCCGCCTTCGTCAAGCAGCATCGTGGCAGTTCGATCATTCAACGTGCCAGCAGCGTCGAGGAAGTCGCAAACTTAGTAACCTATCTTGTGTCGCCGTTTGCTTCCGCGACCACAGGAGCGTCCGTTCGCGTTGACGGTGGGGTCATCGATACTCTCTGACAGCAAACTATTTCACTGACATAACCGGGTTGAACGGCATTTTTATAGATCTCTAACCTGGTTATTAAGCACTATCAATAAACTGGAATCATCACCATTCTACAGTTCGGTTACTTGACCAATAATTTATCAATAAATCGCCTGCTTAATTTGCAATATAAATAAACGCATTTATTCCCACTAATAGTATTAAATAATATTTAATGCTGTCGAAAGTTTTACTTACCACAACGACACAACCGAAATTATAAGAAAAAACTAGAGCTGAAGTAAGATATTTACTGGCGGAAATAGTAACGTCATGGTAATTAATTTATGTGTGACTAATAATTTCACCTGCGCCCCTCGGAGATAAAAATGAAAAAGCATATTCTCGCCTCACTGATTCTCGCGTTTTCAGGATTAAGTCATACTGCTTTTGCACAGCAGACCCTACGTATTGGTGTCGACCCAACGTTTGCGCCGTTTGAATCTAAAGCTACTGACGGCTCGCTTCAGGGGTTTGATATTGATCTGGGCAATGCCATCTGCGCCCAGGCTAAAGTGACCTGCCAGTGGGTAGAAATTGGCTTTGACGCGACCATTCCTGCGCTTAATGCGCGGAAGTTTGATGCGATTCTGTCTGCTATGGCAATGACCGAGAAGCGCCGTGAGCAGGTCGCATTTAGCGACATGCTTTATAACACTCCAAATGCGCTGATCGCACTGAACAGCAGCACACTGAGCCATGATACGGCTTCACTGCAGGGCAAAAAAATCGGCGTAGCACAGGGGACTATTCAGGAAACCTACGCCAAGAAAAAATGGGAACCACAAGGCGTGGAGGTCATCTCCTACGCCAATCAGATGGAGATTTATCCTGATCTGGTTTCCGGGCGTCTTGATGGCAGCCTGACCAATATTATCTCTGCCGAGCAAGGTTTTCTTGATAAACCGGAGGGTAAAAACTTTGCGATTAAGGCCACTATTACAGACAAAGAAGTATTTGGTGATGGTGTTGGCATCGCATTAAGAAAAGACGATAAAACAAATCTGCAATTAATAAACCTGGCATTGGCCGAAATACATAAAAATGGCACTTACGATCGTCTGGCAAAGAAATATTTTAATTACTCAGTTTATCCATAAGGAAATAAACAATGATGACAGCGGATATTCCATTAGCGGATTATGCCACTCAAAGGTCGCGTTTTATTTCTATGGCAGAGACGAAAGGTGGGTTGATTCATTCTTATCCACATCCACTCAGCGGCCCGAAAGGTGAATTGCTTTATACCGATGTAGCGCTTTTTGGCAGTGAGACAGCATCTCGCATGATGCTTGTGATTTCTGGCACTCACGGGGTTGAAGGCTATTATGGCTCAGAGAGCCAGATTGCCTGGCTTGCGGAATTTGAGATGAATCAGTTACCTGCTGATACAGCACTGCTGTTTATCCATCTGCTTAACCCCTGGGGAACCGCCCACCTGCGGCGAGTCAACGAAGACAATATTGATCTTAACCGCGGCTTCATCGATTTTTCACAGACCATCCCGAGTAATCAAGACTATCTGCGTTGGCACGATATTTACTCTGGTGAGCGGGAATTTGCCGACAGGCAACTGGCTTCAGCGCTGTCCAGGGAGGGATGGCCTGCGCTAAAACGCGTAGTCGAGGCCGGGCAGTATCAGTATCCGACAGGCTTGTTCTATGGTGGCAACCAACCCAGTTGGTCCATGCAAACCATGCAAGCCATCATTGAGCGTCATCTCAGTCGCGCACGGACCATCATCAGTTTTGATCTGCATACGGGTGCTGGAGCCTGGGCCCATCCAATGCTGCTTTCTATTGCTGAGCAGCCATTCCCGGCACACGCATGGGGCAAACGGATCTACAAAGAATCACTGACGCTTTTGTTTACCGGTGCGGGTCGAGATAGCGATACCGGCGTCACAGCGACAGCAACGGGTTATTTGTCGCAGTTCCTGCTCAACGCTCTGCCTGATACCCAGATTCTGCCGCTGGTCGTGGAATGTGGCACCTACCCCGCAGAAGAGATGCACCGGCGACTACGGAACGATCACTGGTTACATCTCAAAGGTAATCCTGCCACTGCCGAGGGCCAGGAAATTAAACGTGATTTGGTGGAAGCGTTCTGGCCCGCCGATGAGGACTGGCGGGCACTGGTGGCGTTGCGTACTCAGCAATACTTTGCCCGTGGTTGGCGGGCGCTGCTTAACGAGACTGAAGATTAAAGACGCCCATAAAAGGTCATACGGGCGTTTTCTGATAGTGCGATATCCGGTTTAGTGTTGTAAGCCAGTACGACCAACATTCGCGTCACCTCACCTTCGGTGGGCGTGACGCGATGAAGCGAATTACGGCCCCGAAACAAAACCAGATCGCCCGGGTCAATTGCCAATTGATCGACAGTGCGGCGTTCATCAAGGACTTCTGCCACTCCGTCGTAATTCATCTCACCCGCATCTGCATCGCGCAAATCCTTCACATACTGAAAAATACCGCCCGCTAGCGGTTTTTGTAATAACAGAGTGATGGCAAACGATGAGTTATCAAAATGCCAGCCCAATTCCTTACCGTGCGGAGCATAGTGAATATTAATCGATGAGAGGGAGTCGGCATAAGGATAGAGAGCTTCTTCGCCCAGTACATCGCAAAGAAAAAACTGAAACTCAGCACTATTATAAAGTGTGCGTAGCGGCGAATTAGAGGCAATTAAATCATCAGTGATGCAACCTTTGGTACTGATTACGTCGCGATTGCGGGGATGTTCCGCACTGAATTCCGGATCGGTTTTCATCAGGTATGCATTATGGTTGCTGACCGTGTGATACGCCTGATGGCGCTGTGCTTCGGCCTCACCGATAATGGTATTCAGTGCTGCTGGTTGCAAAAACTGGCGTAGTACCAGCGCACCGCTGGCGTTTAACTGCTCCCGGCAAGAGCGACGCCAGGCGATATCGTTAATCGGGTGCGCGTCGAGACTAATAATGGATTCAGGCATATATGCAATTCTCATCGTTAGCAGGTGTGATTTTACTGTAATCCCCCTGCACGCTGAGTAGATAACGATAAATACTTAATACCTTGAAAAGGAAAAATTAATGCCTGCACCGCAACTGCGATTACCCAAAATCAGCGTGATTAACTCGTTCAAAGCGGCGGCTGAATTGGGCAGCCTTGCAAAAGCGGCAGCTCAGTTAGCGCTCACTCCTGCCGCTGTTAGCCAGCAAATTCGTCAGTTGGAGGAACAGCTAGGCAGTGCACTTTTTGTCCGCACGCCAAACGGAGTGATGTTGACCGAAACAGGGAAAGAGTATTTACGTTATGTCACTGAAGCTTTTGATATTTTGCTGCTTGGCCAGCAAAACATTCGCTATGCCGCTGCGGCTCCCCGATTAACGCTCTATTCTTTGCCTTCACTGGCAACCAAATGGCTACTTCCCGAGTTACATAACTGGCGTGCCCATTGCCCGGATGTTGACCTGGCGTTGCATGGCACTCATACCCAGGTGGACTTCAACACCATGCATGCCGATTTTGTTATCTGTTTTGGTGAGGAGCGCTATAGCCAACTGGAAAAACAATTTTTATTTCACGATGAGGTGCTGCCAGTCGCCAGCCCGGAACTGGTTGCGCGTTTCCAGGGCCGGGATCTGCTAAACGAAGCACCACTGATTCATCTCGACTGGGGAAATGAAGGGCGTTTTCTACCTGACTGGAGAAGCTGGTTTCAGGCTAAAGAGAGGGAAGAACCTCAACCGCAGCCCTCTTTCATCTTCAATCTCACTTCACTCGCATTAGATGCCGCTGTCGCGGGTACGGGGGTTGTACTTGGGCAACGGCATTTAATTGCCAAAGAACTAGCATTAGGCACCCTTGTTGTCGTAGATGAGCTCAGCCTGCCGCTGAGTAAACCCTATTTTCTCGCCTGGCCACAACGAACACTGAGCCAACCTGGAAGTAGCCAGTTAATTACCTGGCTAGGAGGGATTGCCGGAACGGATGATTAATAAAAGTGCCGTGCCAGACCAAACATTGTGATATTTCTACTTACCTATTTAATATTACAGAAATATCACCACCACGACTAAAGACTTAATTCACCATCATGAAAATCATTCAGGTAATCATTTCAGCACAACCCATATATTTCATGAATGCATAATAAAATAAATCCTATTTTGCTGACTACTAGTACAGGTATATAATCACTTCAGATTTCCAGATGAACAATCACAATAATTTTGGCGAAAACAAGGAAGAAAGTAGCATGGATTCCAGGTCAACAGTCTTTTTGTGCGCGGCTGCATTTTTTCTTGCTGGCTGTTCACCACATTCCCCTATTGATGCAAAAAAAACCGGAGCATTTCGTCCAGAAAGTAGTGCCAGTAAAAATGCCCTCGCACAGCAACTGACTGACAAAGACATTTTTGGGAATGAAACGACACTGGCTGTATCTGAAGAAGATATTCAGGCAGCACTGGATGGCGAGAAGTTAAGTGTACCGCTGAATTCTGCCGTTATCCTGGTTCAGTCAGGTAACAAGGCGCCTGAAATGTCCATGCAACAGGAAATGGAAAAATACTATCGGGTATCGACATTCACCGGAATTCCAGACAGACAAAAAGTAGCTGTATGTAATAAAAATGAGAGTGGGGATATTATTGCCAGTGAAAATATGAATTATATGCAGGCGTTACGTTATATTGCAGCGAAGGGGCATCAAAGAGTCATTATCGTTTACCAGGATACATTGCAGTCAGGCAGATATGATTCTGTGACAAAAAACATGGCATGGTCCGATTATAAAAATGAAAAACTCACGGATTCAGCCTCACTGCGTTACCTGGTACGTTTTTCTCTGGTGAATGTAGCAACGGGTGAATGGGCTACCTGGTCACCTGTCAATTATGAATACAGTGTGCTCCCTGTTCAGTCAGGAAACATAAATACAACAGAGCAACAGATTATTCAGCTTAAGCAGAAAACGTTTGTAGCTGTGGTTAAAGATCTAGTGAACCGATATCAGTAATATCACCACATCTGCCGCCTGTAATTTATGGCGGCAGGCATTGATAAATATATTACTTTCGTACTTCATGTGAAATACGGTGATATATCAAAAACTATCACTTTCTGTTTAATGTCAGTTAAAAAATCTGCCATGTTAATCCCCCTGATAGTCAGTACTATTTATCAACTTTAGTGTCGGTTACCGTCCCCAGAACAGTGGTGTCTTTCAGCAACAACCAGCGGCTTAATACGCCATCCAGCCGCTCATTAATTTGTTTTTCCAGAGCATCAGTATTCAGCTTCTGCTCGTGTGCATCCTGGTATTGCGTCAGCAGGTATTCCAGAGGTGTTTCCTGGTTCAGCGTCCGTTCTGCCTGATAGACCATGGTTTTGATAGAAGAAAGTGTAAAACCTTCTTTCGCTTTTTCACGTTGTACTAACAATTCAGCGAATGCGCGTAAATCCGTGCGCGTCTGCTGCCAGCCCTTAAGTTCGGGGCTGTTTGCTGAGCGGCCTTTTAGCATGTCATTCCACTGCGCCGTCGCTTGCTGTTGTTGCAAACTTTCAGGCCACTGGCTGTCTGCCGTGCGAACCATCCGTTGACCCGTTTCCAGTGGTTTCAACGGTGAAACAGTAAGGAGTTGCTGTAACCGCTGCTGATAATTCGCCTGATCCGGTGATACTAACCACACAGTTGCTGCCCCCTGCGCCGTATCGCGCACTGCACCGATTTGTTGCTGCATAGGGTAAACCTGCCACCACCAGAATGCGGCAACCACAACGGCGCTACAGAACACACCACCTGCAAATCCCTTAACGAGATTTCCCTTATGGGCTATAGGCTGGCTGGCTGCCACACCATGAACAGCCACTCTCATCTCCGGCAATTCAGGAAGGGGCGGCAGCAAATCATGTGAGGTTTCTGCACCCTCTGGTGCGTACACCAGCGTCCGGACAGTCGGTTGTACTGGCACGCTGGTTATTAGCTGTGGTTCAAGCCGTTTTCGCGTGTTCTGCACAAAGTACAAAAGATTTTCCACACGCGGATGACGCTTCAACTCCACCTGCTGGAGTTTGTCGCAGATAAGTTGTAATGCCCGCTCAGTGCGATAGAGCAGCGGTAGGTCAGCGTCAGAAAATGACAGTTGTTGGCGCAAGATATTGCCAGTACGAGTGTTAAACCAGTCGAGCATTTCGGTGCGCGCGGGGCCACTCTGCGGCCAGAATTTTTCCCATTCATGGCTTATCATCGCTGCCAGCAATTCAGTCCCTTCACAGAACCCGGGCAACCCTTGGGTACGGGTGCGGGCCAGCGTATAGTAAGCCGCGGTATGCAAATCCACTCCATTGGCTTTGAAAATCGCCAGCGCCAGCGATTCCACCAGTTTCCAGTTCAGTTCCGGTTGCGATGGGTTATTGGCTTTATTAATTTCCTCGCGGATGGCACTAAATTCCGGCAATTCGCGCGGGTCGCTACCAGTAACGATGGTCTGCGTCTCTTTCATTTTACTTATTCCTTGGATGTAATTGAGAACAAAATAACCACGTACAGAATAATCTTGTGCTCATTATATATTCCGCATGACTCTTACAAATTCAATGTCGACAGATTAAATATTATTTAATAGAATCTACTTTGCTTTCCTGCTCAGGTGAATATGCTCTTTGTTTGCATATCTCTTTACTCTTAGCATAATAACTACCTGAGGATACGATACTTGTGGAATCACATTTATAGTAATCGGTGCCAAGAGGGTATACAGAAATAATCATGGAAATAATAATACCAACAACAAATGAGGAAATACTATAAACCGTTACTGGAATCATTAATTTCTGCATTACCGAAGCCATTCTTTTTTTCCATGGAAAAATCAAAAGGCAAATAATAAATAAATCAAAAAAAATCATAACCGGAGTGAAAAGGAATAATGGTATTTGTTTCCAGTCATAATAAATATAATCATCTCCATTAATCAACCCAATCACTGTCTCACTGCCAATAGTGTAAAAAAACAACACACCACTCGTCAGGAGTATAATAAGAAAAACAGCCCCAGCTATACCTTTCAGCCTTACAATATCCATAATATAAACATCTCTTAATCATTAATGGGAATTGATAATCACCTGTGCTTTAAATATCTTCTGGATTTACCTCTGAGTTTCGTCTTCACTGTCTATTGAATATTCTCTCGCCTTGCACATTTCTTTACTCTTAGCGTAATGACTACCTGACACAATACTTGTGGCTTTACATTGATAGTAATTAGTACCCAGTGGGTAAATGGATATTATTAAAGAAAGCATAAAACCAAGAACCAATGCAGCAGCGGCATAAATTGTTGCTGGGATTATTAGCTTTAGCAAAGCAGGAGTCGTTTTCAAACTATATGGAAGAAGTACACTCAAACAGAGCACATCGCCATAAATTATTACAGGCAGTGCAAAAAAGGATGGAATACTTCCCCACGTATAAAAAATATAATCCTCACTATTAATCAAACCCATTATAGTTTTGCTGCAAGCATTATAAAGAAAGATTATCATACTTGTCAGAAAGACAACCATAATAAACGCTACAACTTTTTTCTTGGATGTCTCAATATCCATAATGTCAATACTGCCCATTCAACATTGTATACAAATAAGGATTGGCATTTTTGACATTCCATTCAGTCACTTTCTGATGTTCTTCCATCCCTTTATCGATACTCGAGATTAGTTTCTTGGATAAATGAAATTCTTCATCCAAATACATCAATCCGGTCGTAACAGCAACCCCTAATAAAATAATAAGCACTATGCCAGCAGAAATTGGGAGAGTGACACTAAACATAATTCCTGCTCCTGCTACTACCATTTTTGTCACAAATATAGTCACCACTACTTTAGCCACATCCATGGTGATATTTCCAATAAATGCGGCAACAGCCTCCCCGCTGTGATCGGAAAAAATAAACTCCACAACACGTTGAGCAGCAGCAAAATAAATGCAGAACCGTGCACCACTCATGATTCCGGCATTAATTCCTGCTTTTCCTATACCCAGTTCAAGGATCTGTGGGTGATTAACCGCATAACGGGTTCCATTCAAAATTCGGCGCAGAGAGGCATAACCGGTAATTTTAATATAGGTGACACCTTTCTGAATATAAGTTTCCGCCTTAACACCCAACCCTTTAAATCTAAAAACCAGCTTCTCAGCCTCTCTGTAGCTCATCAGTTTAGTAATATTTTTTGCACCAGATATTGTATCTTTTATATTGCCTGCAAAGGTGGTGCCGTAACTATAAAGATCCTTCACAGCATCAAGTGCTTCATCCGTAGTTAACAGCATTATATGCTGCGTGTTTTTTGATAATTGTGCTTCTAAATCGCGGCGACTTTGTCTCCATGCCTCCAGAATGGTATCGTCACCCCCCCTTATGAAAGCATCCTGAGCATTATTCTCTAACCACTGGGAATAACTTGTCATTTAAACACACCTCCCTAATTCAGAAAATACGATCGCTCCATAAACTATATGCACTGGTTCCCGCAGTACAGTGCTCCCAATTAATTGACTCATATGTCAGCTCAATAGTTTCTTGCGGCTGGCCATCACTATCATCAATAGTATGGGGAACCTGAAGGTGAATTCCCGCTATTCTGGCATTAATTAATTTCAGCTTATAATAACATTCATTCATGCCCATACGATTGGTACGATAGAAACTGAAATCACAAGTTAAACATTCATTTTCTGTGATGGCTTTCCCCAACAAAGGGGATGATTTATCTATCGGCTTAACCATCGTTAGCGCCTGGTGATTAACATTCTGCTGCCGAGTTAAGCTGTGAGACAATTCCATCACCATTATTTGATCATAATGAATAACCTGCGCTTTATTACCGATAGAATTCAGAGAAGAACATCCAGCTGAAATTAAGCCCTGTAATTCCCCGTTAAGAGACATATATATGAGATTTGCCATAATTATTCCGCACGATAAGTTTAAATATTATGTGATGCCTTCATCAGATAAATAACCTGAGAAGGCATCGATCCTTAGTACAGCGTATCCGTCAGTTTGAACTGGCTGAATAGCCCGCCAACAAATGGGTTATCTTCTGTATCGGTATGTACCCGATATACCATTGCACCGCCATCCACATTAAAACGCACACTGAAACTACCATCCTGAATGTTGGTTAATTGGCCTGCACCAAATAACCGGAATTGTGCCCACGGCCCACTGAAGCTAATACTTCGTGGTGCATTCCCTCCAGTACCGATCATCGTCAGCTTGCTCTCGTTACCTTCGCGCATATTGTTCGGCCACACCAAATGCGCGGTATAGTTACGACCCTGGCTATAATCGACAAGCTGGCCATCCAGGTTCAATACGCTGCGCCGTTTGTTACCCGAAAGCTGCACCGGCTCCACCGCAAACTGAGTCCCTAAACCGTTTTGCCGACTGAAAAAGATGTCGCGGATTTTTTGCGCGGTATCTAGTTGCTGGCGGATATCTTCGCGAATAATCACGTTGTTATCGCCATCCACCAGACTCAGATCGTTTTCCATAAACAGCTTCAGGTTCTGCTGATAAAAGCTGTCCAGAATACCGTCTGGTTTAAAGAAGCGTTCAAACGCGTCCAGCGATGCATCCTGCGATGAACGCGGGTTAAACGGATAGTTATTCGCAAGCTGTTCATTGAACGGTTTTACTACGTTTTCGCGCCAGTCCACTTCCATATAGTGAACAGCTTCCACCATCACCACATGCCAGGCCTGATCAGCTAGCTTGCCTACCCAACGGTTGAGCGGTGCGGGCAATGTTTTCGCCATCTGCCGAGTGGCGAAAATAGGGTCGCTGCTGTTTTGATCCAGCCGTAACTGCACGGCTTTCAGCGCTGATTTACCCGGCACCGGTGCGTTCTGAATAGCCTGTAGATAACGATGCAGCTCTGTCAGTTGTTGGTAAACTGCCTGTAGAGTGCTTTCTTTGTCTTTCTGTACCGTCAGTGTGCTGTTTTCGGTAGCAAACTCATGCCCCAGACGCGTCAGCAACAGGTAATCCGGCTCTGCCAACGCTTCTTCGCGGGCCTTGTCATCCAGTTTTTCGGAAAACACCGCCGGTTGCGTGTTATCCCGCAATGCGGTCAGCGCCCGCTGAAGAGGTTGGTCGCCGCTGATGATTTGCTCCAGCGACCCTGCCAGTTCCGTGATCGACTCATAGTTATGCACGTTCAGGTTGTCCATCCCTGCACGCCAGGTCGCTGTGTAATCGCTGAAATACTGCTCGGTGAGTTGACGTTGGATTTCAGCCCGGTCAGCCTCGCTGTATTTCACACTGCGAGTCAGGTTCAGTACCCAAGAGTCCATCGCCGTCAACTCCACCAGCGCGTCACGCTGTTGCACAAAGTAACTTTGCAGGCCGTAACGGGTAAGAAACTGCGGGACAATTAGTTTGCTGTCATCCGAAGAGGTAAACACCAGATCAAAGGTCGGGCCGACCTGGTCACGCAAATTCAGATCAGCAGGCAACACACCCAACGCCCTTGTTTTCAGGCTCTGGTAGACGCGCTGGTAAACCGGCAGTTTGCTGAGTTCTTTCTGTGCGGCAGCGACTGAATTTTCATACGGTGTCCAGCGATTGATGGCGTCGACATCGCCTGCCACACGCTCTGCCTGCCAGTCTGTATGCTTCAGGCTGTAATCGAGGTGCGCCATCAGTTGCGCTTGCACATCGCGCTGGCCATGAAACTTATCGCTCCAGCGTTTCGCCATATACTGCTTCACCGCAGTCACGTTGCGCCCGCTTTTGTCTTCCAGCATCCTGATCACACGTAGTACAGCAAGTTTCTCTTCACTGCCATCCGGAGCTGCTGCCAGATCCTTCATCAGGCCATTAAACAGAGCTGGGAGATAACGCTGATCCAGCAGTTGCAGATAAGTCTGTTCCACATAGGGACCAATACGCCGCCCTTGATATAACCCCAGTTCAGCCAGGCGGCTACGCTCGCCCCAGTCACCATACGCCAGCGTGGCATCACGTACCGGGTTAAGCAGAGGCAATTGCAGATTGCCGTAGTCATCTGTTCCCTGTGGTGGCGGTACGGCCATAAACGCCCTCGCCTGTTCCAGTACCCTAATCCCTGCGCGCCAGTTGGTGTTGTAGTAATGCTGCCAGCCGCTGATGAGCAGGATGGCCAGAACTGCACCGCATGCCGAAAAAGCCATCATCTGGCGACGGGCATTACCCAGCCAGACGCTATTTTCCCCAGACAAATTAGGCTCTGCCAGCAACGCTTGTGGAAACAGATTGCGGGTGAAATACGGTACGGTGTCTACCAGTGGCCAGGCCACCAGCGGGCTGCTACCCAGCCGATATTGACGGGCAGCGGACTGCATAAAGATGTCATCTACCTGACCACGTTGCAGCGAAGAGGTGAGGTACACCCCGCGCAACATGACATCCATGTTTTCGCCGTCCAGCAAGGCGTCAATCAGCGCAGTCAGGGATTCGCGGCTGCCCTGTATTTGGCGGGCAAAGCTGAACAGGGAACTGCGATTGTGGTTCTGCGCCAGCATCAGATCCGGCAAGCTATGGTTGAGCTGTTCTACCCATTTTTGCCAGAATGTATTCAATTCCGTACGCCAGTCTTCATTCTTATGGGCATGGCGGGTAAAGGTGACGCCGAGAATAGTGTCACGATCTTTTTTGTCCAGCGACTGAAACAGGGCGGCAAAACCATGGAGTAAATCCAGTCGGGTTAGCACCACATAGACCGGTAACTGGCAGTGAAGATGTTGACGTACATCCTGCAGACGGCTGCGCAGCATCTGCAACAGATTCTCACGGCGGCGTTTGTCAGCAGTAAGCAGATCAGTAAAGTCCAGTGTCAGGATCAGGCCATTCAGCGGCTGACGGGCGCGTTTTTCGACTAACCAGCCCAGAATGTGTTCCCAGCGCCGACGGTGTAAGACATCTCCATCTGGCTGGTCGCAGAGCGCACCATCAATATCAAAAATCACCGCCTGCTTCCCGACATGCGGTGTTATGCGTAGATGTTGTTCTGCTCCCCGAACGGCTTCAGGAGTATAAATAATGTCAGATGGAAAACCTTCGCGCAGCAGCGCTGTTTTACCACTCCCTGTTGGGCCTATGACCATATACCATGGCAATTGCCACAGGTAACGACGGCTGTCGAGATGACGTTGCAGACGCAACAACCAGCGATCAAGATAACGCTGCTGTGCATTCAGTTCCGCGCTGAGCGGATCCTGCGTCTCCTCACGCTGCTGACGCTGCTGTTTTTCAAGTTGCTGCAGTCGCTTCATGACCCTGATAGTCAGCCACGCCAGCGCGATCAATCCCCAGGCAGCAGTGGCCAGCCAGCGGTTTGCCAAAGGTTGTAGCCAATACTCGTCATACAGCTTCCACGCGGGGCCTTTCCACCAGATCCATACCAGCAGAAAGATCCACGCCAGCATCAACAACCAGGCAGCGGAAACCTTTAACCGCGGCATCGCCGGCCTGAGCATGGTCTTAAGCCCGCTAAACAGTCGGGGGGTTGGTAATCTGAACACAAAAACTCCTGTAATTTCTTATTGTTCTGCCGTGAATTTGTTTTTCAGTGCTTCCAGCAATGACGGCTCCCAGTCGGCCAGCATCATCCGCCCCCCTGCCTGGAACATCATCCGGTACTGCTGTTGAGCAAGCTGTTCCATCCCTGCTTCTTCCATCAGTTGTGCACCAAGATACTGCCGGTGAAACTGGTCACGGGGCTCCCCTGCGGGAAGTTGCTCCAGATACCGCAGCGCCGCTTCCAATCCGTGATCGCTAAAACACTGACGGATGGCCTGCGTAGCTTCATCTGTCTGCACGGCATGAGTTGGCTGGCTACCCTGCCCTGCAAGCAGCCACTGTTTCGTTGGTTCAGCCATAAACGGTGTGAGATCGCTAAACTTTAAGTTAGCCAACTGAGGTAACCGGGTGAGAAAGCAGGTAACTTCATCGCGGATAGACTCCGCCACGCGGGAATAGCCAAGATGCTGCGCGATTTGTGCGGAAAGGTAATGGCCGTCAATCCAGTACGGGGCAAGCAATAGACTTTTTTCTGTCTGTTGCCATAACGCCATATCCGCAGTGTTCAGACGGGACTGGTACTCTGCTGCCATATCGGCAGAGACTGCCGCCAGTTGTGTGCGTCCATCGCTTTCAGCATGAGGAGTGCTGGTGATAGATTGCCATAATGCATGGCGGCGCAAACGGTAGCCCTGCGGCGAGTCCGGTTGGCGTTCACATAAGATGGCTGCAACTTTCAGTAACGTGTCGCGCCAGGTTTTATCGTCATGGCTATCGATATTTACCATTGCCGCAGGCGTTGTTGATACCGGCACAGCAGCGGTCTGCACCGGGGTAGCGGTGGACTGTGTAGATGCAGGAGAAGAGACTGGCGAGCAGTCCCGAAATGCCCGCTGGTAAAGAGCAAAGAGATCATCTGCGGACTGTGCCAGTTCCGGCGCGTTATGTTCCTGCCAGCGCAGTGCAAGTTTCGCCAATTCCCCCAGTAGCAGGTCGCGCTGTGTGGCATCAGCCTGCCGGGCAAAACCATCAACGCCAGGCTCAAAACGCTTTATCACCTGCCCGGCAAAGCGTTTTTTATGCGCCATATTTTGTGGCGCAGCGACCAACCAGTAGTGTTCCACGTAACGGTCCAACAGGCGCAATGCCAGCAACGGGTTGCCAGCGTGTTGCAAGGTACGCAAAAGATGCGCCAACAGACGGAAGTCTTTGCTCTCTGAGGCCAGGAGTACAAGCCCACGACGCTGTATTTCTGGAATATTCAGTTGACCATGCGCCAGCGAACCGAGCTTGACGATGTCGCCGTCAATATACTCCCAGTCAGGATTGTCATCTTTTAGTGCTGCGGCTGATTTATCTTCTGGCAGATTTTCCAGTAGGTGTGCAAACCACACATCGGGATTATGTAAGTCCATCTATTTATTCCCTCGCCCAGTGACAGGCTTCCTGTAACGGCTTAATCACCTGCGCTAGTCCGTCGATATTAAAGGTCAATTTCCCGGCGGCGCTGTCCGTGCCAGTGTTAATAGTCAGTGTTTTTGCACCCAGGATCTGTCTGATTTCATCAATACCGGATAGCCCCCGGCTGGCCTCCAGCAGCGTACCGTTCTCACGTACAAACCAGTGGCTACTGAAAGTTCTGTTATCTGCATTCAGTTGGACGGTGAGATCGTGTCTGTTCAGCGGTTGCATTAGCGCTACCTGCATCCGGGTGATGTTGTCCACGCAACTGAACATCAGCACCGGGCGAGGCGGCAAGTTGCCAATCGCAGGGGTAGTGATAGTTACCGTCGGGCGCTCGCCAGAAGCCTGTGTGATCAGCAATTCAGTAGTATTGCCGGTACGCTGTTTTTCCTGCTCAATAGCTCGCGTCCACGCCTCCCCAACGTAACTTGCTTTTGCCAGCGCACCGCTGAACCCCTGTGATTGCATCGGAGCGAGTATTTGGTCATAGCAATCGAGACGCTCTAGTGCCGCAGACTCCCGACGGCAGGATTGCATTGCCTGCAACGAGGACAATGCATCCTGCGCCTGCGGTGCAACGTCGGGAAACTCCCCGGCATACACCGGAGAGAACGTCAGAGACGCCATCAGCGACCAGCAGGGAGCTATCCGCATAAAACGTCTTCTTCCTCAGCAATCGTTGCTTCATTCAATTCATCTTCTACTTCTGCCGTAAACACGCCGTTCACTGCGCTCAGGCAAATCCGCGCAATCGCCGTACTGGCGGCCATTTTCTGCAACAGCAGTAGAGAAAGTGGCGGCAGCATCTCGCCGTCAATCACCGACTCAAGCATACGAGCCCCGTTTTCCGCGCGGGTGACTCTCTGCATGATTTCATCCGTCACTTCCGGTTCAATCACCACTTCTGCACTAAAGCGGGTGTGCAAAATGTTCTCAAGGCGGGCTAGCTTCCCGGCGATAATCACGGATAAGGTCTCGCGTGAAAGCGGTAAATAGGGTACGACTTCCATACGCGCCAGTAGCGCAGGTTTGAAAAATTCCGCTAGCAGCGGATACAACGCTTCCTGCATGACTTCAGGATTTTCGGCATGTTCAACAATCACCTGGTAACCAAGGTTGGACGTCAGGAAAAATACAATGTTTTTGCAGTCAATAAGACGACCTTCACCGTCGGCCATCTCACCTTTATCAAATGCCTGGTAGAAGAGGTTGAGCACATCCGGATGAGCTTTTTCCACTTCATCCAACAGGACTACTGAGTAAGGTTTCTGGCGAATGGCTTCGGTCAACACCCCACCTTCGCCGTAGCCAACGTAACCAGGAGGTGAACCAATCAGGCGCGAGACGGTGTGTTTTTCCTGGAACTCCGACATATTAATGGTGGTGAGATACTGGCGACCGCCGTAGAGCAGTTCTGCCAGTTGCAGCACGGTTTCGGTTTTACCCACACCGCTAGGGCCAGCCAGCAGGAAGGCGCCGAGCGGACGCCCTGGCCGGCGCAAATCGGCCCGCGCAGTCAGCAGATGTTTGTGTAGATGTTTGATTGCCAGCTCTTGACCTTTGATGGTATCGCCGAGCCACCGTGGTAACTCAGTAATGACCGACATTTCGTTTTGCGACAGACGGTTAAGTGGGACGCCAGTCCATTCGGCAATCACAGCGGCAATTTGTTTTTTATCAACGTGCGGCGAGACCAGTAACTGAGTGTGATGCAGGGCATCCAGTTCGGCGGTCAGTTCCGCCAGACGTGTTACAGGACAAATCCCGGCTTCGTTTTCAGGCTGTTCCATTACAGGTTCATCTGCTGCTTCGGCGGCATCATCGCTGACAACCACCGCTTCCAGCAGCCCTTGTCGCAGCGTGATAATCTCCTGCACCAATGCCTGCTGCTGGTGCCATGCGGCTTCCAGTGTCAATAATTCACTATGCGCTGTTTCATATTGTGCTTGAACCTCGTCCCGTCGCGACGAATCAGAACGCAGGCCAATTCGGATTTCACGTTCCAGCTGACGGATTTCCGCTTCACATTGGTGGATCAGAGTGGTCAAGGCTGAGATTTGTTTTGGCGGTGACGAGAGGTTAATCGCTACGCGCGCACAAGCGGTATCCAGCACATCAATAGCTTTGTCTGGCAACTGACGGCCAGAAATATAGCGCTCGCTAAGTGACGCCGCCGCCTGTAGAGCCTCATCGTCAATCAGCACACCATGCGACTGTTCATATACCGCCGATAGGCCACGCAGGATAATAGTGGACTCGGCAGCATCCGGTTCGCTGACCTTCACTAGCTGGAAACGACGTGACAACGCAGCATCTTTCTCGAAGTATTTTTTGTATTCGCTCCAGGTCGTAGCAGCGATTGTTTTCAGCTCACCACGAGCCAGGGCGGGTTTGAGCAGGTTGGAGATATCCAGCCCCCCCTGCTGATTGCCGGCACCAATTAGCGTGTGCGCCTCATCAATAAACAAGATGATTGGTTTCGGTGACTGAATCACTTCCGCCATCAGTCCTTTAAAACGTTTTTCAAACTCACCCT
>NZ_JAHWLU010000047.1:0-32068 GCF_022134725.1 Buttiauxella sp. S19-1 | reverse complement strand
ACCAGTCACGATTAGCGACCCACAAACGATTAAAACGCGTAATTTAACTGGCGAACATACTGAAGTTGAATTTGATTTTACGATCTGCAAAGCCCATTCCCCTGAGGAAGAATCTCGCATCACCAGAATCCGCGCTAAAGAATAAATAACATAGCTCCGACCTGCAAAATAATCATTTGCAGGTCGGGTTAACGCAGCGCTCGCCAGTGTTTATTACCAGACCTACGTTTATCCCGGAAGCCATGTTATGCAAAATAAACTCGATGGTATTAAAAGAAAAATCAGCAATGCTTTAATTGTTGATCGTGAGAATGATATTTACCGTTGTAATCGCAATGTATTTGTCGATGACCAATTATTTGAACTGGAAATAAAACATATCTTTGAAGGGAATTGGGTTTATCTGGCGCATGAAAGCCAAATCCCTGACGCCGGAGATTATTTTACCTTAACGCTCGGTAGGCAGCCGGTACTTATAACACGCGATAAAAAGAACGAACTGCATGGCTTAATTAATAGCTGTGCTCACCGTGGCGCGATGTTATGCCGCCGTAAAGCGGGCAATAAAAACTCGTTTACCTGCCCATTCCACGGTTGGACGTTCAGTAACAATGGCAAGCTATTGAAAGCCAAGGATGAAAGCGTCGGGGGATATCCGGAATCATTTAAACAAAATGGCTCCCACGACCTGAAAAAACTGCCGCGCTTTGAGTCGTATCGTGGATTCCTGTTTGGCAGTCTGTCTGACGATGTTATGCCGCTTGAGGATTACCTGGGCGAAACGTGCAAAATCATTGATTTGATTGTTGATCAGGCCCCTGAAGGGCTGGAAGTGCTGCAAGGTGCATCAAGTTATATCTATGAAGGTAACTGGAAATTAGGTGCCGAAAACGGCGCGGACGGTTATCACGTCAGTGTTGTGCACTGGAACTATGCTTCGACGATGTCGCGCCGGAATTATGAAGCTGAGGGTACTCAGGCCGTGGATGCTAACGGCTGGTCAAAAAGCGTCGGCGGGGGTTACGGTTTTGAACACGGCCACATGCTGCTGTGGACGCGCGCACTGAACCCAGAAGTTCGCCCGGTATTTACCGAAACTGAGCGCCTGAAAGCCGTGTTTGGCGAAAAACGTGCCGACTTAATGGTCAATGAAACGCGTAACTTGTGTCTGTATCCGAACGTCTACCTGATGGACCAGTTCTCTACACAAATCCGCGTCATTCGTCCGCTTGCCGTCGATAAAACCGAAGTGACGATTTACTGCTTTGCACCAAAAGGGGAAAGCGCGTCAAAGCGGGCCACTCGTATCCGACAGTACGAAGATTTCTTTAATGTCAGCGGTATGGGGACGCCTGATGATCTGGAAGAGTTCCGTTCCTGCCAGCAGGGCTATATGGCGACGAATCTGCAGTGGAGCGATTTAAGCCGTGGCGCAACGCATTGGGTCTATGGCGCGGATGATCACGCCAAACAGTCAGGATTCACACCGCAAATAAGTGGCATTCGTTCGGAAGACGAAGCGCTCTATATTGCCCATCACCATCACTGGCAACAAACCATGCTGGCGGCTATCGAGAAAGAGCAACAGCAATATGATGCTTCAATCACTCAGCGTGTGGAGGTTGCACCATGAACCTGGATATTAACGCCATCAGCCAATTTCTTTACTACGAAGCCAGCCTGTTGGACGACCGTCAGTGGGACGAATGGCTAAGCTGTTACAGCCCCAAAGTGGTCTACTGGATGCCTGCCTGGGGAGACGACGACAAGCTCACGACTGACCCACAAAGCCAGATTTCCCTGATTTATTACCCAAGCCGTGACGGGCTGGAAGACCGTGTGTATCGCATTAAGACCGAACGTTCTGGTGCCAGTACTCCGGAACCGCGAACCACCCATATGCTCAGTAATATCATGATTGTGGGCAGCCAAGGTGACTGCGTTGATGTGCGTTACAATTGGGTGACGCATAGCCATCGTTATCAACAAAGCGGTTACTTCTTTGGCACCACCTATTGCACGCTACGACAAACGGAAGGCCTGCCGCAGATCACCCGTAAAACCATTCAGCTAAACAATGACTACATCCGCCAGGTTATCGACATTTATCACGTCTGAGTAGAGGAATTGCCATGAGTTTTAACATCGCCCTCAACTTTGAAGATGGGGTTACGCGTTTCATTAGCTGCAATGCAGGTGAAAAAATCCTTGATGCTGCCTATCGCCAGAAAGTGAACCTACCGATGGATTGCTCCGACGGTGTGTGTGGAACCTGTAAATGCCACTGCGCTAGTGGGGAATACTCGTTAGGTGAAGATTTCCTCGAAGAGGCGTTGTCTGACGATGAATCCAGGCAGCGCCAGGTATTGACCTGCCAAATGGTTCCCAGTTCGGACTGTGTGATAGATGTGCCAGTGAGTGCATCGGCGTGTAAAACCGGTATCGGCAGATTCCAGGGTAAGGTTATTCGTTGTGACGCTTTGTCATCCAGCGCCATTGAGTTGGTCATTGAACTAGAAAAAGGGATCGACTTCCTGCCTGGGCAGTATGTGAATATTCAGGTGCCAGGCGGTACACAGTTGCGTGCGTACTCTTTCAGCTCGCTACCTGGCGATACGCAAGCCAGTTTCCTGATCCGCAATGTGCCGGGCGGGTTGATGAGCAGTTGGTTGTTACAGCAGGCTAAAACCGGAGATGAGCTAACACTTACCGGCCCGATGGGCAGTTTCTATTTACGTCCGCTGCAACGCCCGATAGTCATGTTGGCTGGGGGCACGGGGCTTGCGCCATTTCTGGCGATGCTGAAAAAGCTCGCATTAAATCCCGTTAACCAACCTATTACGTTGCTATATGGTGTCACCAAAGACAGTGACCTGGTGATGACAGAAGCGCTGGATGAACTGGCAGGGCGATTAACGAATTTCCGCTGGCTGCCTGTCGTCACGGATACAGAGTCTGCCTGCCCGCAAAAAGGCTTTGTCACTGACCATTTTGACCACGCATTGCTCAATGATGGCGACGTAGATGTTTATCTTTGCGGCCCGCCGCCAATGGTGGATGCGGTGTTACGCACCTTGCAGAAACGCCAGATAACACCAGCCAGTTTCCACTATGAAAAATTTGCCCCAGGCCAGAAGGCCGAACAGCATGCGGCCGCATAAGGAGAAACAATGAGATTCCAAAATAAAGTGGCCGTCATCACTGGCGCGGCGCAAGGTATTGGCCGCCAGGTGGCAGAGCAAATGGCTCAAGAGGGCGCGCGTTTGGTGTTGATCGACCGGGCGCGATATGTTTTTGAACTAGCTGAAAACCTGCATCAACAAGGCTGTGAAGTGCTGGCGCTGGAGGCTGACCTTGAACAATGGGAAAGTACCCAGCACACCATGGCGCAGGCACATCAACACTTTGGTCAGCTGGATATTTTGGTGAACAACGTCGGTGGCACTATCTGGGCCCGCCCGTATGCAGAATATCAGCCCGATCAAATTGAAGCGGAGATCCGCCGTTCGCTATTTCCAACGCTGTGGGGATGCCGCGCAGTGCTGCCGTATATGCTGGAACAACAGCGTGGTGTGATTGTGAACGTATCTTCAGTGGCGACGCGTGGCGTTAACCGTGTGCCTTATTCCGCAGCAAAAGGCGGGGTAAATGCCATTACGCAGTCGCTGGCGATGGAATACACCGGTAGTGGGATTCGTATCAATGCCACCGCACCTGGTGGGACGCAAGCGCCAGCGAGACTGACTCCGCGCAATCAGGAACAACCCAGCCCGCAAGAACAGGCGTGGTATCAGCAAGTGGTTGATCAAACCAAAGACAGCAGCCTGATGCATCGCTACGGGACGCTTGCAGAGCAGGCTAACGCCATCCTGTTTTTGGCCAGTGATGACGCCAGCTATATCACTGGCACCATTCTTCCGGTGGGTGGCGGCGATTTAGGGTAACTTTAAGTGTAAATTGACGGGTGTTGTTGGCGCGAATCCGACCTACGGTTTCGATTTTGTAGGGTGGATTCGCGTCAGCAGCATTCACGACATCATCAGGACGTTATCTCAATCAGATTACCATCCGGGTCTGCTATCACCGCCTCGTAAAAACCATCGCCAGTCCAGCGCGCTTCATGTACCAGAGCATCGAGCGGTTTAAGGCTGGCGACGAGTTTATCGACCGCTTCCACAGAACCCAGGCTAATAGCGATATGCGCCCAGCCGGTGCGGTTATCTTCGCGCGGCGGTTTATCCACCAGCCCCGGTAGCGTCATCAGTTCCAGTGCGGGGCCATTTTCCAGCGTCACAAAATGGGAGATAAACCCTTCACGGCGCTTTGAGTGATAAGCCTCACCAATATGCGCGTTGAAATGTTGACGCCAGAAGGCACAGGCGCTCTCAAGATTGTTGGTCCACAGGGCGATATGAGCAACCTGCATCTTTTACCTCCATCCATATGAAATTTCGATAGTTGTGGAAAGCAGTAGCGCAGAGTCACCGCTTCGTTTACACCTTGTCTACACTTTAAAAATCATCTGGTTATCTTACTCGTACCGCGATGCCCGTCGCGCTGTTTACTGCGCCCTCTATCACATCCTGGTGAAATATCCGGTTACCGCCATGCTTGCCATATTGGCGCAGACTATTGTTTTTGTACGGGGATTTTTTTGCACTTTTGGCACAAATAACCCATGTCGTGCCGCCTTTATCTTTCCGACAGGAGTAGCAGCAATGCGTACAAAACAGGCTATATGGACTCTATCCACCCTCTGTTTGACCGTGCTTTCTGCACAGGCGGCAGGGCTTCCAGACAAAATTGGTGCCGGTGAAGGGCAGCTCGATATTATCGCGTGGCCGGGTTACATCGAACGTGGTGATACCGACAAAGCCTACAATTGGGTGACGGATTTCGAAAAAGAGACCGGTTGTAAGGTGAACGTGAAAACGGCGGCCACCTCTGACGAAATGGTCAGTTTGATGGCGAAGGGCGGTTACGACCTGGTGACCGCATCGGGCGACGCCTCATTGCGCCTGATTATGGGTAAACGTGTGCAGCCGATTAATACTGCGCTTATCCCTAACTGGAAAAATATTGATCCGCGCCTGGTAAAAGGCTCGTGGTTTAACGTCGACGGCAAAGTGTATGGCACGCCGTATCAGTGGGGGCCAAACCTGCTGATGTACAACACCAAAACTTTCCCGACGCCACCAGACAGCTGGAGCGTGGTGTTCGTCAAACAAGACTTGCCTGACGGCAAAACCAATCAGGGCCGAGTGCAGGCTTATGACGGGCCGATTTACATTGCCGATGCCGCGTTGTTTGTTAAAGCCACACAGCCACAACTTGGCATTACCGACCCGTACCAACTCACCGAAGAACAATACGCGGCAGTGCTGAAGGTACTGCGTGACCAACACGGTCTGATTCACCGCTACTGGCATGACACCACTGTGCAAATGAGCGACTTCAAAAACGAAGGTGTAGTCGCTTCCAGCGCCTGGCCGTATCAGGCCAACGCCCTGAAAGGGGAAGGCCAGCCGATTGGTACCGTATTCCCGAAAGAGGGCGTCACCGGTTGGGCAGATACCACCATGCTGCATGCTGATGCGAAACATATGAACTGCGCCTACAAATGGATGGACCACTCGCTAAAAGCGAAAGTTCAGGGTGACGTAGCGGCCTGGTTTGGCTCACTGCCTGCCGTGGCTGAAGGTTGTAAAGCCAGTACCTTGCTCGGCGATAAAGGCTGTGAAACCAACGGCTATAACTACTTCGATAAGATCGTGTTCTGGAAAACCCCGGTAGCCGAAGGCGGTAAATTCGTGCCGTACAGTCGCTGGACCCAGGATTACATCGCCATCATGGGTGGCCGTTAAGCCTGGAGGAGTTATGCCGTACGCTGTGCAGTTTCGAAACGTCTCGCGCCTTTACGGTGATGTGCGAGCCGTAGATAACGTCTCAATTGATATTGAAGACGGGGAGTTTTTCTCCATGCTCGGGCCATCTGGCTCGGGCAAGACCACCTGCTTACGGCTGATTGCGGGCTTTGAACAGGTCACCTCCGGCGAAATCGCCATTTTCGGCAAACCGGCGCAAGACGTGCCGCCTTATCAACGGGATGTGAATACCGTCTTCCAGGATTACGCCTTATTCCCCCATATGACGGTGCTGGAAAATGTTGCTTATGGTTTGATGGTCAAAGGCGTGGATAAGAAAACTCGCCTCGCCAAAGCGCAAGAAGCACTCGAGCGCGTGGCACTGGGTTTTGTTCACGCTCGTAAACCGTCGCAACTTTCCGGTGGGCAGCGGCAACGTGTGGCGCTGGCACGTGCCTTAGTCAATCGCCCACGTGTCTTGTTGCTGGATGAACCGCTGGGCGCGCTGGATCTCAAACTGCGTGAACAGATGCAGGGCGAGTTGAAAAACCTGCAGCGTGAATTGGGCATCACTTTTATTTTTGTCACCCATGACCAAAGTGAAGCGTTGTCGATGTCCGACCGCGTGGCGGTGTTTAACAATGGCCGTATCGAACAAGTTGATACGCCACGCCAGTTGTATATGAAACCGCGCACTGCGTTTGTGGCGAGTTTTGTGGGCACTTCAAACGTGTTGCAACCGGCGCTTTCCGGGAAAGTGTGTGGTGAAGAAGCGCTATTTTCACTGCGCCCTGAACACATCGTTCTGAGTAATGAACCGAGCCTCAGCAACGAAATTCGTGTCAATGGCATGATTCAGGAAATCCACTATCAAGGGGCGGCGACGCGTTTTGAACTGCGTCTTGCCGGTGGCGAAAAACTGTTGGTCAGTGAGGCGAACCCGCAACGCATTATCAGCGAAGAACGCTATCAAATCGGCCAGCAGGTCACCGCAGTCTGGCCCCGGGCGGCGATGGTTCCGTTGCTGGGGGAAGGATGAAATGGATATGAGTCTTCCCGCATCTCATCCTGACAACCGCCTGATGCGCCGCGTTGCTACGTTTTTGTGGCAACGCCCTGGATTCTGGCTGGTTTTGTTACTGCTGCCACCATTGCTGTGGTTTGGTGTTATTTATCTGGGGTCGTTGCTGACACTGTTGTGGCAAGGATTTTACACCTTCGATGATTTCACCATGTCGGTCACGCCAGACCTGACGTTCGCCAACATTGCCGCACTGTTTAACCCGGCGAATTACGACATTATTTTGCGCACGCTAACGATGGCGATCGCCGTGACGCTCGCCAGTGCTGTGCTGGCTTTCCCGATGGCGTATTTCATGGCGCGCTATACCACCGGCAAACTCAAAGCGTTTTTCTATATCGCGGTGATGTTGCCGATGTGGGCGAGCTACATCGTAAAAGCGTATGCCTGGACATTGTTGCTTTCACGCGATGGTGTGGCGCAGTGGTTTCTTGGACACATGGGTCTGGAGCCGTTGCTTAACCTGATGCTGACCATTCCGGCAATCGGCGGCAATACGCTGTCGACTTCTGGTTTTGGCCGCTTCCTGGTGTTTCTCTATATCTGGCTGCCGTTCATGATTTTGCCGATTCAGGCCGCACTTGAGCGCTTGCCGCCGTCATTGTTACAGGCATCGGCAGATTTGGGGGCTCGCCCGGCTCAAACCTTCCGCCATGTGATTTTACCGCTGGCGATTCCGGGTGTGGCAGCGGGTTCAGTGTTTACCTTTTCGCTCACCCTCGGTGATTTTATTGTGCCGCAGCTGGTGGGCCCGCCGGGGTATTTCATCGGCAACATGGTCTATTCCCAGCAAGGGGCAATTGGCAACATGCCGATGGCCGCGGCCTTTACGCTGGTGCCGATTGTATTGATCGCCATTTATCTTTCACTGGTGAAACGACTGGGGGCTTTCGATGCACTCTGAACGCGCTCCGTTACTGCTGAAAATCGCCGCCTGGGGCGGGGTGATTTTCCTGCATTTCCCCCTGCTGATTATCGCGCTTTATGCCTTTAACACCGAAGAAGCCGCATTCAGCTTTCCACCCAAAGGGCTGACGCTGCACTGGTTCAGCGTTGCCGCATCGCGCGGCGATATTCTGGACTCGGTGACGTTGTCACTTAAAATTGCTTCACTGGCAACACTACTTGCTTTGATTCTCGGGACATTGGCCGCTGCGGCACTCTGGCGGCGGGAATTCTTTGGCAAAAATGCCATCTCGTTATTACTGCTGTTACCGATTGCTTTGCCGGGAATTATCACCGGTATTGCGTTGTTAACCGCCTTTAAGATGATGAATTTTGAACCCGGTTTCCTGACTATTGTGGTGGGCCACGCAACGTTTTGCGTGGTGATTGTGTTTAACAACGTCATCGCCCGTTTCCGTCGCACCTCTTATAGTTTAATTGAAGCTTCGATGGATCTGGGGGCTGACGGCTGGCAAACCTTCCGCTATGTGATTTTGCCGAATCTCGGTTCGGCACTGTTAGCCGGAGGCATGCTGGCGTTCGCGCTGTCGTTTGATGAAATTATTGTCACCACCTTTACCGCCGGACACGAACGCACCTTGCCGTTGTGGCTGCTCAACCAGCTTGGGCGCCCACGTGAAGTTCCGGTTACTAATGTGGTGGCGTTGATGGTGATGCTGATGACCACCATTCCGATTCTAGGGGCGTACTGGCTGAGCCGTGGCGGAGATGACGTCGCGGGCAGCGGTAAATAACGTTGAGAAGGGTATCACTATGCAAAGCCAGCTATTAATTAACGGCCAGTTAGTAGACGGCCTCGGGGAAAAGTTACCGGTCTACAATCCGGCAACCGGTGAAGTGCTGTTGGAAATCGCCGAAGCCACGGCGAGCCAGGTTAATGACGCGGTGACAGCGGCGGATAACGCCTTCGCCAGTTGGGGGCAAACCACACCGAAAGAGCGCGCCGAACATCTGCTGAAACTGGCTGATGTGATTGAGCAAAATGGCGATGTGTTTGCCAGGCTGGAATCGCAAAACTGCGGCAAGCCTTATCACTGCGTGTTGAATGATGAAATTCCCGCGGTGGTGGATGTGTTCCGCTTCTTTGCGGGCGCAAGCCGCTGCCTGAACGGACTGGCGGCGGGGGAATATCTGAGCGGTCATACTTCGATGATCCGCCGTGATCCGGTGGGTGTGGTGGCGTCTATCGCGCCGTGGAACTACCCGTTGATGATGGCAGCCTGGAAACTCGGCCCGGCACTTGCCGCTGGTAACTGTGTGGTGATTAAACCGTCTGAAATCACCCCGCTTACTGCGTTTAAGCTGGCGGAACTGGCGAAAGATATTTTCCCGGCAGGTGTGTTAAATGTGCTGTTTGGGCGCGGGCAAACGGTCGGCGATGTGCTGACCGGTCACCCGAAAGTGCGCATGGTGTCGCTAACCGGTTCGATTGCTACCGGTGAACATATCATCAGCCATACCGCGCCTTCGATTAAGCGCACTCATATGGAGCTGGGCGGCAAAGCGCCGGTAATTGTGTTTGATGATGCCGACCTGGATGCGGTAGTGGAAGGCGTGCGGACTTTTGGCTATTACAACGCGGGCCAGGACTGTACCGCAGCCTGTAGTATCTACGCGCAGAAGGGTATTTACGACAAACTGGTTGAGAAACTGGGGGACGCGGTCAGCAGCCTGAAAGTTGGCGCGCCGGAAGATGAATCTACCGAACTTGGGCCGTTAAGTTCTGCCGCACATCTTGAGCGGGTCAACAACGCGGTGAATGCCGCCAAAGCTCTGGCACATGTCAAAGTGGTAACGGGCGGGGCGAAAGTAGACGGGCCGGGATATTACTTCCAGCCAACCTTGCTTGCGGGGGCGAAGCAGGAAGATGACATCGTGCAGAAAGAAGTTTTCGGCCCGGTGGTGAGCGTGACCGCGTTTGATGAAGAAGAGCAGGTTTTGGGCTGGGCGAATGATTCCAGCTACGGCCTGGCCTCTTCAGTCTGGACAAAAGATGTGGGCCGCGCGCATCGCCTTAGCGCTCGCTTACAGTACGGTTGTACCTGGGTGAATACCCATTTCATGCTGGTTAGTGAAATGCCACATGGTGGGCAAAAACTGTCGGGTTACGGCAAAGACATGTCACTGTTTGGGCTGGAGGATTACACCGTTGTCCGCCATGTGATGATTAAACATTAAGACGCCAATAAGCGGTTGTGCTCATGAAGTCTATAATTTAGGTGTGCCACACTGATGTGCTTTCTTTTGAGGGGTTACTATGAAGAAATATGTATTAATGCTGCTGGCCGCCGTGTTCATGGCAGGCGCTATACCCGCACAGGCAACTGAGCAATCAGAGCAACGCCAGGATGCCCGAGGCGTGCGTCAGGACACGCGCGAAAATTCTCGACAAACCAAACAAGATTGTCGCAATGGCGTGTTCGGTAATGCTGATTGCCGTCAAGAACACCGTCAGAATAAACGGGAAGGCCGACAAACCGCCCGCGATATCAAGTACTGAAAGTGCGAGGTGGGGCATTCGGCCGGACAATATGGATACTCATGTTTGACCCCACACTCCAGGAGTTTTCACCTTGCGAGTTGGCTCAGACACACATAAATTTGTAGGAGTATCCACACTAACAGGAATGAATATGCGTAAGCCTCGCTCTTTATTAACTGCTGCGACGGTTGCTCTTACACTGTCCATCTTTTCCGTGTCAGCATTAGCAAATCCTGGCAATGGAAACGGTGGTGGTAATGGTGGCAGCCAGGGAAACAGTAATGGCAATGGTAATAAGGGAAATAGCGGTAACAAATCCGATAAATCGGCTAAAGCGGATAAGAGTGATAAAGGAAACGGTAATTCAAAAGAAAATCAAGGGAGCCGTAAAAACTACGGCAAGCCAGACCACGTCGATACCGACATCACATTTAATGATGCGCGACGTTTAGCGGTTAACTATGGTTTTACCGGATATAAACCGTTGCCTCCAGGCATTGCAAAAAACCTGGCACGCGGTAAACCGTTACCTCCGGGTATCGCGAAGAAATCGGTCCCGGGCACTATGCTGAATCAACTGCCTTATTATCCTGGCTATGAATGGCAGGCGGTTGGTCAGGACCTCGTGTTAGTCGCACTCAGTACCGCGATTGTGACTTCTGTTATTAATGGTGTATTTGATTAACTGGTTTGTGCATAAAAAAAGCTCGCCTCGGCGAGCTTTTTTGTCTTTGTTAGTTTAGTGATCCAGATACAGGTAGTGCATCCAGCTGGTCATACGCAGTAGCACCTTACGCATCACCGACACATGGGTGAAATGGTCGGAATAGACGGCGACCTGGCCAAAAATCCCATCAGGTAACGCATCAACATCTGCATTAGGTGCAAGCTCAATTATCGCCAACACGCCGTCACTTCCTGGGGTTAACGTCAATGATTGCAGCGTACCTTGTGCCTGATAAGAACCACCAGGGACGACCGGCAAAACAGAGGTGAGTTTTCCAGGGAAAACCTGTCCTGGGAGTGCATTAAACACCACTTCGGCTTCATCACCAGGTTTTAAACGTAACAGCGAGTTTTGCCTGAATTGCGCGACAATCAGGCGTTTTTGTTGCGGTATAAACACCATCACCGGGCGCAACGGCAGGGCGGCCGCATAGGTACCTGGGCGGATTAACACTTGAGTCACGTAACCGTCACTCGGAGCACGAACCACGGTTTGGTTAAGGTTGTATTTGGCTTCTGCAAGCTGGGCGCGCAGGCTAACAATCTGGGATTGTTCGCCGTTGACCATGCTATCTAACTGGCTTTTGATTTGTGACTGCTCAGCAACCGAGCCTTTTACCAGTGCGTCCTGTGCAAGATAATTTTGTCGGGCATTATCAATATCACTTTCAGAGAACGGGTTAACCTTCGCTTTACTGCCCTGAAGGTAACGTTGGTAATCTTTGTACAATCTGTCGCGTTCTGCACTGACACGGGCCGTGTTGGCAATGGCGGCATCAAGTTCTGATTTGAGTGACTCCGTACTATGAATGGCAGTGGTTAAATCAGCCTGAAGTCTGTCTACCCGTGCCTGATAGCGAGTGGGTTCTAATTTAAACAGCACTTCTCCTTTTTTAATCATTGTATTTTGTTTATCGGTCACTTCACTCACTATCCCTGTGACTTGTGGCGTCAACGGAATTGAAATAACCGCTTTTTGCGCCAGGAAAGTATAAGGGTGGTTGTAGTTCATTAATAAAATGAGCGCGCCAATTAAAAACACTCCTCCCAATGCAGCGGTTGGCACTGTCCATTTATTTACTGGTATTTTAAATATCTTGAATATTGACCATGCCAAAGCAACATATGTCAGGATAATGAGTAAATCCATGATATTACTCCGATGGAGTTATTTTATTGTTATCTAACTTTTGCTCCAGCTCAGTCACCCTTTGCTGTAACGAAGCCAGTGTAATCTCTGGGTCTTGCTGCATCCCCCAGCCGCGTTCCGGGCGATAAAGAGTGGCCCAAATCCATAAGAACGGCCATATAACATGCAGGGTAAACAAACTCACCCAACCAGCGACATGAATCGCATCGGCATGTGGGTGATTACGTGATTTAGCAATAAGATAAGGAATGTCGTGAAGAATAATGATCCCGTAAAAGATAATGAGAAACACAAAAATAAGCACACCAAGCGCAAAGTAGTTTAGAAACATAATGGCCTCGAATCATAGAGCGATAAATCTAATCTAAAGATAGTCGCTATCCGGCACTGAGATTATGATTCAGATAAAATCACCCCTTAATGATTAGTTATTTCCATTTAATAAGTTGATGACGCTTGCACTTTTCTTTAAGACAGAGGTTTTCACTACTCAGTGCCGGCGTCATCACCTTTATATATTGTTAATTATTCCGTTTCATCGCGAATATCAGTCGATGCACCATTTTTCTGAACCGATTCAATCCCTTTCTGTGCAGCCGCTTTCGAGGCATACATTTCGCTTTGGGCGATAATTTGCCCGTTAGAGGCCTTTAACACGAAATAAAATGGTTCGGCAGTCGCCTTCGCTGATTTCTTTAAAACGTAGTGACCCATAAAAAATCTCCGCTTTACCCCAGACCCTTTGTCTGGTGAGTAGCTTAAATATAGTGCAATCAATCAATGAGGTGGCTGAGGAGGGGGCGTGATTGTTAAAACTTGATATACGCCACAAAAAAGAGCATATTTTATAGCGTAATTTCACTGCAATCAGCTTATAAAAATGTCGGTTTATCAGAAGATGTTGGTTTTTTATGTGGTTATGTCGTTAATAACCGCGATTATTACATGGTTTTTATCTCGGGATAAAAAGAGCATCAAACTGTTATGTTCTGTGCTGGTAGGGGCAACCTGGCCAATGAGTTTCCCTGTCGCGTTGTTGTTTTCTCTGTTTTAAACTCTCTATACTTCAACTAGTTAAAGAACAGGAACGGTACGTAATGAATGACATAACTTTTTTCCAGCGCTTTGAGGGTGATATTGTTGCTGGCCGTAAAACAATCACGCTGCGTGATGTCTCTGAGTCGCACTTTACGGCAGGCCAGCAATTACGTGTCGGGCGTTATGAAGACGATGTCTATTTTTGCACCATCGAAGTGATCAGTGTGATGCCGGTGTTGCTCGGGCAACTGACCGACGAGCATGCGCGTCAGGAGAATATGACGCTGCCTCAGCTTAAAGAGGTGATTGCGGATATTTATCCAGGTCTGAATGAGCTTTATGCGATTGTTTTTAGGTTGGTTACTGCGGCTTAAAAACAAAGGAAGGGGAGTTTCCCCTTCCTGAAATTTCACCTACTGACTGGCTTTCTTCAACATCTGATACAACTCATCTTTTAGCCGCAACTTCTCTTTTTTCATCTGCATGACTTTTTCGTTGTATCCCGTCCCTTGCGGCCCCTCCTTGCGTAAAATTTCATCATCAAGCTGATTGTGCTTGTCAAACAAGCTGAGGAAACGCGGGTTGGCGGATTTTAATTCGGTAATCAATTCACGGTACTCAGGAAACATTGCAAACCTCCGGAGTCGAGTAGGTAGGTGATGAATGGATAAGCCCTGGCAATTGCTGCCATTTGCAGTGTAGGCACCGCTCGGCCTGAATTGGAAGCACCGCTTGGTAAGGGTTTGTCAATTTGAGATCCACGAGGCGCGTTAACAATTTAGATTAAATTTTCGGCATGTTACGCCTTGCTTAACGGCAAAAATTGTTAACGACAATCTTATTTCTGTGTGCTAAAACATATCTATGATATATCTTACGCATTCAAAAATGAGAAACAGATGACCTTACAAACCAAACCTAATCTTCCACAACGCGTCAAAAACGAGCTTAAATTTCGTCAGTTAACCGTAAAAAGCAAAGAAACCGTTGCGGGTTGTTTTTATCGCATTGTTTTTAGCAGCCCAGAATTAGCAGGTTTCACCTCGCGGGGGTTTGATGACCATGTGAAAGTGTTTTTCCCGCCAGAAAGTGGTGAGTTTGCTCGCCCGTCAGTCACTGACGACGGCATTGTCTGGGGGGAGGGTCCGCGTCCCATTTCGCGTGATTACACCCCGCTGGAATTTGACGCCGCGCGTAACGAACTGACGCTGGACTTCTATATTCATGACGGCGGCGTTGCCAGTCAGTGGGCGGAAATTGCCACGACTGGCGATACGTTACTGATAGGCGGGCCACGTGGATCGCTGGTCGTTCCTTGCGACTATTCATGCCAACTCTATGTCTGTGATGAAAGCGGTTTACCTGCCATTCGCCGCCGTCTGCTCTCTCTGCCCGGACATATTGTCCCCACTGTGCTGGTAAACAGCCAACACGCACAAAGCCGCGAGTATCTGAGTGAGTTCAAACAGGCGGATATTCACTGGCTTGATAGCGAATCTATCGCTAAGCACTTAAGCACTCTTGAATTCCCGGAGAGCGACTATTTTGTCTGGATTACCGGAGAAGGTCGCGACGTCAAAAAACTCAATGATGAACTGCTGGAAACCCACGCTCTGGACGCCGATTACGTGCGCGCTGTGGCTTACTGGCATCATAAATAAGGAAACGAACATGAGAATCCATCATCTACACCATCGTCTTTGCGCCAAACATGAACGTCACGAAAGACACGGTTTGCACGGCGGCCATAATCATCACGAACATGGCGGTATGGAAGGTAAAGGGCGCATGCGCCGTGAACGCATGTTTGATGCCAACGACATTCGTTTGCTGATCCTGCATTTCCTTTCAAGCAACAATGCGCACGGTTATGAGTTGATCAAATCCATCGAGGCCATCGCCAAAGGCGAATATGTCCCAAGCCCGGGGATTATTTACCCTAACCTCTCTTTGCTTGAGGAGATGGGCTTGATTACTGCCGTGCAAAGCGACAGCAGTAAAAAGGCGTGGACGCTTACTACCGAAGGCCATGCTGAACTCGTACTACAACAAGACCACCTTGGCCATATCATCGCTAAGCTCGAATCGTTAGGGGTATTAGGCGATAACCGCCGTCTACCTGAAATTCAGCGTGCTATTCATAACTTTAAAATGGCACTTAATACCAAACTTGGGCAAAGCGATTTGCCAAAAGAGACGCTGTATAAAATCATCGATACTTTAGATCAGGCCGCTAAGGATATTGAGCGGAGTTAATTTTGCTATTTCTGTGCAATGAAGCATAAAGTTTCGACGAGTTCTGCCGAAACTATATGCTTCTGTTGTCATGAGAACGCAAAAGCATGTTAAATCGCATAAAAGTAGTAACCAGTCTTCTGTTTGTGCTGGGGTTATTTGGCCTTTTACAAATGACCTCCGGCGGGTTGTTCTTCAACGCGCTGAAAAACGACAAAGAAAACTTCACCGTGCTGCAAACCATTCGCCAGCAGCAATCTACCCTTAATGGCAGTTGGGTTGCCCTGCTGCAAACCCGTAACACGCTAAACCGTGCGGGCATCCGTCATATGATGGATACCAACAATATCGGCAGCGGCGCGACGGTTAATGAGCTGATGCTGATCGCCAGCCAGTCGTTAAAGCAGGCGGAAAAAGAGTGGGCTGAATATGAAGCCTTGCCACGCGACCCACGCCAGAGCGAAGAGTCTACCAATGAAATCAAGCGTAACTATGCGATTTACCATGGTGCGCTGGCGGAGCTAATCCAGTTACTGGGTGCGGGGAAAATTAACGAATTCTTCGACCAGCCTACGCAGAAATATCAGGACGGTTTTGAAAAAGAGTACATCAATTATCTGCAACAAAACGACCATCTGTACCAACAAGCGGTGGACGACAATAATCAGTCTTACTCGCAGGCCATTTGGATCCTGATCGTGATTCTGGCACTGGTTGCTGCGGCGATTGTTACCGTCTGGCTGGGCATCAAGAAAACCCTGATTGAACCGCTGCATCGCCTGATTGAAAGCATTCGTCACATCGCAAGCGGTGACCTTGTGCGTTCTATTGATGTGGAAGGCACCAACGAAATGGGGCAACTGGCGTCCAGTCTGCGTCATATGCAGTCAGAGTTGATGAGTACGGTGAGTGATGTGCGTAACGGCGCGAACGCGATTTATAGCGGCGCCAGCGAAATCTCCATCGGCAATAACGATCTCTCTTCACGCACCGAGCAGCAAGCAGCCTCGCTTGAAGAAACCGCTGCCAGCATGGAAGAGTTAACTGCCACCGTTAAACAGAATGCGGAAAATGCCCGTCAGGCAAGCCAACTGGCATTGAGTGCCTCTGAAACCGCACAGAAGGGCGGAAAAGTGGTGGATAACGTGGTGCGCACCATGAACGACATCGCCAGCAGTTCGAAGAAAATTGCCGACATTACCAGCGTGATTGACGGCATTGCCTTCCAGACCAACATTCTGGCACTTAACGCCGCCGTTGAAGCTGCACGTGCGGGTGAACAAGGGCGTGGTTTCGCAGTGGTTGCCGGTGAAGTACGCAATCTGGCACAACGCAGTGCACAGGCGGCCAAAGAGATCAAAGGCCTGATCGAAGATTCCGTCAGCAAAGTGGATACCGGTTCTACATTGGTGGAAAGTGCTGGCGAAACCATGGGTGAAATTGTCAATGCGGTGACCCGCGTGACCGATATCATGGGCGAAATTGCCTCGGCATCTGACGAGCAAAGCCGTGGTATCGACCAGGTTGGGTTGGCGGTTTCTGAAATGGACCGTGTTACGCAGCAAAACGCCGCATTGGTTGAAGAGTCTGCTGCCGCCGCTTCAGCACTTGAAGAGCAAGCCAGCCGTCTGACTCAGGCCGTGGCGGTGTTTCGTATTAACCAGGATGCCAAAGCCGCAGTTCGAAGCGCTGAACCCAAAGTAACGATTACGCCAATGACACCGCGCAAAGCGGCAGTCAGCGAGTCTAACGAAAATTGGGAAACCTTCTGATTTCGGTGAAATGAATGTGGTGGATGGCGCTTGCGTTTATCCACCACCATTACAACTCCGCTTCATCTAAGCGCATTAAACGATCCAGGCGCTGG
The DNA here is from genome assembly GCF_022134725.1 of Buttiauxella sp. S19-1. Taxonomy (NCBI): domain Bacteria; kingdom Pseudomonadati; phylum Pseudomonadota; class Gammaproteobacteria; order Enterobacterales; family Enterobacteriaceae; genus Buttiauxella; species Buttiauxella sp. S19-1. The sequence continues at coordinate 14,659 of NZ_JAHWLU010000047.1, read as the reverse complement.
TGGTAACAACGCAACGTCGCTTCCACGTCTTTTGCGGGCATAAACGAATCTCGATAAACGGCATCTACGATGCGGCTTTCTTTGTGCATATCGTTGAGCAATTTAACAATAAGTTTCTCCGTCATCCCCATACTCAAACCCAACGCCTGAAAATCCATACCAAGATATTCGCCGTAAGCGGTCTTAAAACCTGGCGCTAATTCGCGGTCGCCTTCTTCACATCTTAATAGCGGCAGCGCCATAAAACCGGAGCTAAAAATGGCGGGATAGGGCGCAACCGACACAAAGTCATACACTGGCGACAGCGTTGGTTCGCCAATACGTGGATGAATCAGCCCGAAATTGCGCAAGTGCATATCGTTATTCCCCAACAAATACGCGTAGGTAATGCGCCGGAACAAATCGATTTTAAAGGCGATGTTGCTATTCACATGTTGTGTCAGGAACTCGGCCAGTTGCTGATAACTGACATACTGCTTTCCGTCACTGCCCGTCTTCCCGTACTTTTCGCCGACGTTCATCGCTGCATCAAGCTGTTCCTGATGTATGGCCGCTCCGGTTTGAATATCCCGGTCGAAACGACGGATAACAAATGCCAACTCGCGCTCCGTTTCGTTATCAACAGCGGCAAAGCTCACCAGCCCGTGTGGCGGCACATCAAACCCCAGTCGCGCCATAAGCCGCATGGTGGCGTGTTCGTTTTCTGCCAGATAGGGGAATTCCGCCGGAGAAGGCTTGAGGATGTATTCGCCCTGATGTTCAACCACCGCAAATTCGCCGGCGCGCACCACCATTTGCAGTTTCGGCTGGTAGCCGGAAATACTCATGCCACGCTGCGCTTTCGGCAATTCATGAATAAAGTCATCACGGGTAAAACTCAGTTGCGGGTTCACCTTGCCCGAACCCGTCAGCTGTTTCAGGCCTTTGGATGAATAGCCCGACTCTTGCTCTTTGGCCTGGAGCAATGGAGTTAAAAGAATGTGGCAACGCATGGTTAATCCTCCTGCATGCTGACCAGTTGTACTGCGCCAATCAGGTTTTTGCCGTTATCGATAAGCATTCCGAGCAGGTCGTGCTCGTCGCGTTGCTGTAGTTGGCTGTAGCGCTTTTTCAGCCAGCCTTCTGGTGCCAGCGAGGCAAAAAAGGGTGGTAGTGTCTGGCTGCGAAAGTGGCCGACACGCACCGGCAAACTTAGCGACAGCGGCGGGCCGATGTAGTCAGCGCGATAACTAAATTCGAAGCCGTCGTCATGCTGGCGCAGTTCGCCGACCGGTTCGCCATATAACCACACCTCTACACGGCGGCGCATAACTTTACACCCAGTGCTTCAGCGACGCGTAACACCGTGCCAAATTTGACCTGTTCCGGATCTTTAAACAGCCGTTTGAGCGTTGAGGCGGACACGCCGGTTTGTAGCTCAAGGGTGGCAAGGTCGATATCCAGCTCTTTGCGGCGCTGGTTCAGTTTTTGCCCCAGTTGCGCGCAGTACGTGATCACTTGTTCGTCAATAATGAGTTCCGATTCTTGCGCACGCAGCGTCACGGCTTTTTTAACGTCATTCAATAATTCGCTCATGGCATGCAGTTTGTCTGCGAGCGTGGCATTGTCGTAGTTCATGCGTGACCTTAAATGTGAATTTTTGTATTAAAAAGGGTTGTTAATGGTCTTATGATATCGAAATGTATCATAAATGACCCTTATTTTAATTATTAACCAAAGATGGTTCATTTGCGGTCTTTTGTCAACTTCAGGGTTCATAAATAGTATATTTATAGGATTATTTAATGATTCCAGTCCATATATAAGCTATCTGGCCGTGTTGCATCCTGGCTTATCCAGTTTATTGCTAACGAAATGTAAATTAATTGTTTCACTCGATTGAGTGGAAACCTTATTAATGAAGGCATGTTAATCAACGCGAGTTTGCTGCATGTCATATCGAATCAGCCTGTTGGATAAAAGCCCGGTCGCTCAGGACGAAACGCCTGCCGACGCCCTGAAACACACGCTGCATCTGGCACAACAGGCGGAAGCCTGGGGTTATCACCGCTTCTGGATTGCCGAGCACCACAACACTTCGCGGTTGGCAAGCCCATCACCAGAGTTGCTGATTGCCTGGATTGTCGGGCAAACCCGCCGCATTCGTATCGGTTCCGGTGGGGTGATGCTGCAACATTACAGCCCTTATAAAGTGGCAGAAAACTTCAATCTACTGGCAAATCTCTCACCGGGCCGCATTGATATTGGCGTGGGCAAAGCGCCTGGCGGCTTACCGTTATCTACCCAGGCGTTACAGCGTGGCGGGCAAGATAACGCCTCGTTTGCCGACAAACTCACAGAACTGGATAACTGGCTTTCCTTGCCCGCATTCCACGAAGATGAAGATGTAGAAACTTTACGCGCCACGCCGCTTCCGACGCACAGTGCCGCGCGTTTTCTGCTGGGTGCCAGCCTCGAAAGTGCGAAGCTCGCCGCAAATCTCGACTGGAACTTCGTTTATGCCGCTCACCTGAATGGCGATAAAAATCTGATGCGTGAGGTACTCGGTGCGTGGCGCAGCAGAAGCCAGCGTGAAACGGTGGTGGCGGTACAGGTGATTGTTGCGCAGGACGCACAAAAAGCGGCTGAGCTGGCGAACCTTGTGGAAATCTGGAGCGTTGAGCTGGAAAACAGCCAGCGGGTCAGTGTCGCCAGCGAAGCCCAGGCTTACGCATTTGCTCGCCAGGCTGGGAGTGCCATCAAACGGATTGAACGCCGTGAACCTTCGTTGCTGCAAGGCACCGCCGAGACAGTTCAAGCCGGGCTTGCGGCACTGAGCCAGGAATTTGCCATCGACGAATTCATTATTGATACGCCAGTGAGTGACCCTGCGGCACGTTTTCAGTCGCTTCGTTTGTTGGCTGGCGTGCAGCAGGCGGCGTCGGTATCTGAATTTACCGCCGAACATGAAGCCTGGTAAGGGGAAGCCGATGACATTCGCAGAGCAACTTATCAACTGGCGGCGCGAGCTACACCAGAACCCGGAGTTATCTGGCCAGGAAGTGGCGACCACCACGCGAATTCGTCACTGGCTGGAATCCGCAGGTTTACGTTTGTTGCCTTATCCGCTTGCCACCGGTGTGGTGGCGGAAGTCGGGCAAGGGGAAAAGGTCATTGCGCTGCGAGCTGACATTGACGCACTGCCGATTCAGGAAACCAGCGGTGTTGCGTTTAGCTCACACAATGATGGCGTGATGCACGCCTGCGGGCATGACGTTCATAGCAGCGTGATTCTGGGTGCGGCCTTGTTATTAAAAGAGCGCGAGGCGCATTTATCCGGTCGTGTACGTTTGCTGTTTCAGCCAGCGGAGGAAAACTTTACTGGTGCGAAGGCACTGATAAAGGCCGGAGCACTGGAAAACGTCTCCGCTATTTTTGGCATGCACAACGAGCCTGGTTTACCGGTTGGCACTTTCGCCACCCGAGGGGGCGCATTCTATGCCAACGTCGATCGTTTTGTTTTACGGGTGCGGGGCAAAGGCGCACATGCCGCCCGTCCACATGAAGGTAAAGACGCCATTGTGATTGCCAGCCAACTGGTGCTGGCATTGCAAACTATCGCCAGCCGTAACGTGGATACGCTGGATTCTGTCATCGTCAGTGTCACGCGCATACAAGGGGGAAATACCTGGAATGTGTTGCCGGAAAGTGTCGAGCTGGAAGGAACCGTGCGCACTCATCGCAACGAAATTCAGCAGCAGGTCGAGAAACGGATCAGTGAGATTGCAGCCGGTTTAGCCAGTGCGTTTGGTGCGCACATTGAGGTGGAATGGTTTAACGGGCCAATAACATTGATCAACGATGATAAATGGGCGGCATTTGCGATGCAGCTCGCACAACGAGTGGGTTATCGCACACAAACCTCTGAACTGCATATGGGCGGCGAAGACTTCGCGGTTTATTTGCAAACCATTCCCGGCGCGTTCGTCAGTATTGGCAGCGCCAGCGAATACGGTTTACATCATTCGGCCTTTAATCCGGATGAAGCATTAATTGAAGATGCGGCGCGTTATTTCGCCACGCTGGCGGAACAAGCACTACTGGAAAAGTAATTACTTCTAATACGCAGGGGTCAACTCCCCAGGATGCGTGCAGCCTGAAAATGAGGATCGAATATGTCTGATAATCGACAACTGCGCCTTGGAACAATCTTACATGGTGCTTCGGGGAATATGTCCGCATGGCGGCATCCGGCAGCGATTGCCGATGCCAGTATTAATTTTGATTTCGTCAAAGAGACTGCGTTAAAAGCCGAGCAGGGCAAGCTGGACTTTTTATTTGTTGCCGACGGTCTATATATAAATGAAAAATCTATCCCGCATTTTTTGAATCGTTTTGAACCGCTGACGGTGTTGTCGGCGTTAGCTAGCGTGACCACACATTTAGGGCTGGTCGGCACGTTGTCGACCTCGTATAGCGAACCGTTCACGGTGGCACGCCAGTTCGCCAGCCTTGACCATTTAAGCAAAGGGCGCGCGGGCTGGAACGTGGTGACTTCACCACTGGAAGGTTCGGCAAAGAACTTCTCGCGTGAGCAACATCCTGAACATGCGCTGCGTTATCGCATTGCTGATGAATACCTCGATGTGGTGAAAGGTCTGTGGGATTCCTGGGAAGACGGTGCGTTTATTCGTGATAAAGCCAGCGGGCAATTTTTTGACCCGGAAAAATTACACACGCTGAATCATCATGGTGATTTCTTTAAAGTCGCCGGACCACTTAATATTTCACGCACGCCACAAGGCAGGCCGATTGTATTCCAGGCAGGTGCCTCGGATGATGGTAAGAAATTAGCCGCACGCCACGCTGATGCTATTTTTACTCATCACGATACGCTCGAAGAAGCTCAGTATTTTTATCGTGATGTTAAGAGCCAACTTAAAAATCATGGCCGTAATGACGATGATTTAAAAATATTCCAGGGCGTGAGCGTGATTGTTGGCAAAGATGCCGATGACGTAGAAAACCAGTATCAAGCCACTGCGGCACTGGTGTCAGTCACCGATGCACTGAATTATCTGGGCCGCTATTTTGAACATCATGATTTCAGCCAGTATCCGCTCGATGAGCCATTCCCCGATATTGGCGATCTCGGCCAAAACAGCTTCCGCAGTACCACCGATGAAATCAAACGCAATGCCCACGAACGCCATCTGACGCTGCGCCAGGTCGCGCTAGAAGCCGCATCGCCGCGCCCACGTTTTGCTGGCACCGCCCAACAAGTGGCAGACGGATTGCAGCAGTGGTTCGAAAGCCACGCCGCCGACGGTTTTATTATTCAGGGCGGCACACCAGATACCTTCCCGCGTTTTGTTGATGAAGTGGTTCCGGCGTTGCAGGCGCGAGGTTTATTCCGCACGGAATATCCCGGCACCACATTGCGTGAAAGTTTGGGGTTGGCAGAACCCGTGAATCAGTTTTCGTAACCTGGACGATGGGTGAAAACGGTGGATGACGCTGCGCTTATCCACCCTACAAAACCAATTCACAGGTCGGATAAGCACAGCGTCATCCGACAAAAACAACAAACATCACAATAACTAAGAGAACACACTATGCAAAAAACATCGCTCATTCTGGCTATCGCTCTGGCACTTTCGGCTGCACAAACCCTGGCGCAAGAAGTCACCATTAATGGCACCGGCGTCAGCCTGGAAGCTAATAAAACACCTATTAATACTGTCGTTAATCCGGCGGCTGTCGCCCAGTTACCCAAAGATTATCGCTTTGCGGTTCCCGGTAAATTTACCGTTGCAGTCGCGGCACTCAATTCGCCGCCGTTAACGGTGTTTGCGGAAGATAACAAAACGCTGCTCGGCAGCGAGGTGGACATCGCTCGCCTGGTGGCGGACAGCCTGGGGCTTGAGCTGAATGTGGTGCCAACCTCATGGGAAGACTGGCCGCTGGGCGTGACATCGGGCAAATACGATGCGGCAATCAGCAATATCACCGTCACCAAAGACCGCAAACAGAAATTCGACTTTGCCACTTACCGCAAAGATTCCCTCGGCTTCTATGTGAAATCTGATAGCCCAATTAAGAAGATTGAGAAGGCTGAAGACATCGCCGGATTGCGCATTATTGTCGGCTCAGGAACCAACCAGGAATCTATCTTGCTGTCCTGGAACGAAGAGAACCTGAAGAAAGGGCTTAAGCCTTTCACGCCGGTTTACACCAAAGACGATGCCGCACAAACCCTGGCATTGCAGTCTGGCCGCGCCGATGCGTTTTTTGGCCCGAACGTCACCGGCGCATGGAAAGCTGCTCTGACGCAGAAAACTCAGCTGGTCGGTGTAGTCGATGGTGGCTGGCCGAAAGCGGCGCATATCGCCGTCACATTGAAGAAAGGCAGTGGCCTGGTCGACCCGGTGCAAACCGCGCTTAATGGTGTTATCAAAAACGGCGATTACAACAAAGTGCTGAACCGTTGGGGGGAAGGCGTCGAGCAAATCCCGGCGTCCGAAATTAACCCTGCCGGTCTTGGCGATTAAGGAGCTGCAAATGCGCGAACAATTCCGGGATGTTTCACCAGAAGCGGCAGAGCTTCAGCCGATTATCAGCGGGCTGTTTGGTGAGTATGAAGCGCGTTACGGGGACTACTTTTCCCGTGATGCCGAAGTAGAACTAACCGAATGGTATCTGCCGCCACAAGGGTTATTCATCGTGCTGGAGCGTGACGGGGAGATTATTGCGACCGGCGCGTATAAGCCCTTCGATGAATATACCGCTGAGATCAAACGCATCTGGACGCACTCGTCTTTGCGCAAACAGGGCGTGGCTCAACGAGTGATGCGTGAGCTGGAAAGCCGCGCGCAGCTTGCCGGTTATAGCCATATCTTCCTGACCACCGGTTTTCGCCAGCCGGAAGCGGTAAAACTCTATCTGAGTCTGGGTTATCAGCCGCAGTTTGATATTCACCGCAACCCGGAAGAATACAGCGTTGCACCATTCGATGGGCGCTTGCGCTTTACCAAAACGCTTGCTGTCACACAGCGCAAAACGGCCTGAGGAATCATGATGACGACACCATCAACAATTAAAGTGGTTCCGGCGCGTTATCCGCTGCGCACTCTGGGGGCTTTTGTCGCGTTGTTTGTGCTGGCGATTGTGGTTCAGTCGGTGGCGTTTAACCCGCGCTGGGAGTGGAGCGTATTTGCCCGCTGGTTCTTCGACCCGGTTATCCTTGAGGGGCTGGTGCAAACGTTATTGCTGACTCTGATTGGCACGGTACTGAGTGTGATATTTGGCGGGTTACTGGCGCTGGCGCGGCTTTCCTCTTCATGGCTGCTCAACAGCCTGGCGTGGAGCTATATCTGGCTGTTCCGCTCGTTACCGCTGATTGTGGTGCTGATCATTCTCTATAACTTTTCCTATCTGTACGACACGCTGTCGATTGGCATTCCGTTCACCCAAATAAGCTGGGGAAGTTACCAGACGATTAACGTGTTGGGGCAGTTTTCTACCGCCGTGGTCGGGCTGACACTGGTACAAAGCGCGTATACCGCAGAGATTATTCGCGGTGGTTTTTTGGGTGTCGATCATGGGCAGTATGAAGCGGCGGCGGCCTTAGGTTTACCGGCCTGGCGGCGCACGGTGCGCATTATTTTGCCGCAGGCTTTACGCACCATTTTACCGTCCGGCTTCAATGAAATTATCAGCCTCGCGAAAGGGACGTCGATGGTTTACGTGCTGGCAATGCCGGAACTGTTCTACACCATTCAGATGATCTACAACCGCACCCAGGAAGTGATCCCGTTATTGATGGTGGGCGCGGTCTGGTATCTGGTGATCACCAGTGTCCTGTCGCTGATTCAGCATCTGGTTGAACGCTGGCTGGCACGCAGTGAAAGACGCTCAGCGATTAATCAACAAAGTCCGGCGCGGAATGTATCACGCCAGCCAGCGCTGCAAACTCAGGAGACGGCTCATGCACCTGTCCAATAATCCCACTGGTCATATCTCGATTACGGGCGTCAGCAAATATTTTGGTCGCCATAAAGCGCTGGATAACATTTCGCTTGAGCTGGAACCTGGCTCGGTAACGGTGATCCTTGGGCCGTCGGGTTCCGGTAAATCCACTTTGCTACGGGCGATAAACCATCTGGAACGTGTCGACGAGGGGTTTATCCAGATTGATGGTGATTACATTGGCTATCGCCTGGCGGGCGACAAACTGTATGAGCTGAAGGAAAAGGAGATCCTGCGCCAGCGCGTGAACGTCGGCTATGTGTTCCAGAATTTCAATTTGTTCCCGCATCTCACGGTGCTGGAAAACCTGATTGAAGCGCCAATTGCCCATAAGCAGCTCAACCGCAAACAAGCCATTGAGCAGGCTTATCAATTGCTGGATGTGGTGGGGCTGCGCAATAAAGCCGATGCCTGGTCGCGCCATCTTTCCGGCGGCCAGCAGCAACGTATCGCCATTGCGCGCGCGCTGGCTTTGCGCCCACGGGTAATGTTGTTCGATGAACCGACTTCGGCACTCGACCCAGAACTGGTGGGGGAAGTGCTGGATGTGATTAAGAAATTAGCCCGTTCGGGCACCACGCTGGTGGTGGTGACTCATGAAATCGGCTTTGCCCGCGAAGTGGCAGATAACGTGGTGTTTATGGTCGACGGCAAAATCGTTGAGCAAGGCAGCAGCGACGAGGTGCTCAACCATCCGCAACATTCACGAACGCGTCAGTTTTTATCTAAGGTTCTATAAGGAGCAGGCATGAAATTTGTCCCACTGGCGCTATTGATGATCAGTACCACGCTGTATGCCCAAGGGAGTCTTGATCTTAAGGCCAATGAACAACCGATTCATACCGCTAAAGACCCGCTGGCTATCAGCAAAATTCCGCAGGGCTATAAGTTTGTGGAACCGGGAACCCTGACGGTGGCGATATCCGCGCTCAACTCTCCGCCGTTGGCGTTGCTGGCAAGTGATAACCGCACGAGGATCGGCAGCGAACCGGATATTGCCCGTTTGCTGGCCGATAGCCTAGGGCTGAAGCTCAAACTAGTGCCGACCGCGTGGGAAGACTGGCCACTGGGGATTACGTCGGGTCGCTATGACGTCGCACTGGTGAATATTGCGGTGACCGAGCAGCGTAAAACGAAGTTCGATTTCGCGACTTATCGGGTCGATTCGCTGGCGTTTGCGGTCAAATCAGACAGCCCAATTCAAAAAATCACTGGCCCAGCAGATGTTGCCGGTTTACGCATCATTTTAGGTTCGGGGACCAATCAGGAAAAAATTCTCCTGGGCTGGAATGAAATCAATGAGCGCGAAGGGCGCAAGGCAGCCCAACCGATTTATCTGACCGATGACGCTTCCGGCAATTTGTATATTCAGGCTGGGCGGGCGGACGCCACTTTCGGCCCGCAAAGTGTGGCGGCCTATAAAGCGGCACTCACTGGCACCACGCGGGTTGTTGGATTAGGGCCGAAGAAAGCCTATGTTGCCACCACCACCAAAAAAGGTAATGGGCTGGTTTATGCACTGCAAGCTGCACTGGATGGTGCAGCGAAACGTGGTGAATACCAGCAAGTGTTGGCGCGATGGGGAGAAAAGGGCGAAGAAGTGGCGACGTCTGAGGTGAATCCGCAAGGGATTACCTATCCGTAGCGATTTCCGGTTAAGCCAAAAGGACCTGGCTTATAAACCCATGAATATCGTCCAGCGCCTGTTGGCGGGCCAGCGGCGCATTGTCGATAATCAGTTGATCCGAATAGCCGTTTAGCAACGCGCTAAGCTGGCGGGTCACCCGCCCGACATCGGTTTGGCGAAACACGCCACTCTCAATGCCGCTTTCAATAATGCTCGCCAGCAACGCATCCCACTTTTCGGTCAGCGTCAGGGCAAGATCGGCGTACACCTTGTTATGCACCGCCAGCCGCCACAACGAGCCGTACAACTCCCAAACAGCATCGGCGCGGTCAGGTAGATAATCTTCGATGAAAACATTCAAACCTTGCGCAGGTGACTGGGCGCGCGTCTTTTGGCTAAAAGCTTCCAGCTCCGCATACATAAAACGTTCAAACGCTGCGATACACAACGTCTGCCAGTCGGGAAAATAGTGATAAATATGGCTACGGGCGATACCGACTTGTTCGGTTAGCTCGCGGGTCGTCACTTTTTCTACCCCTTTATCCGTGAACAGCCCGATCGCGGCATCAAGAATATTTTCTTTTAGAACAGACGTTTTTTCTTTCATCACGGTACCTTCGTTGACTTTGAGCAAGTGCTCAAATAGAATCTTTTCATTCTTGAGCAACCGCTCAAGAATAACAATCTAAGAATATAAAGTCATGTCTACTTGTCAGCAAACCGCTCAGCTTAAACCATCGCGCGGTGCATTGAATACCTTAAAAAAACTCGCAAAACTCCACAGTAAAAAGCTCATTGTCACTCTGCTGCTGGTGGTCGCCGAGAACGTCGTTTACTTGTTGTATCCGTTAATGGCGGGTTTTGCCATTAATGCCATCATCAAAGGGCAATCCCTGCATGCGTTGTTGTATGCGCTGGTGGTTTTTATTATGTGGGCGATAGGTGCTGCGCGCCGCAGCATGGACACCCGCACTTTCGCCAGAATCTACGCTGGCCTCGCGGTGCCGGTGATCCTCGCACAACGTAAAGATGATCATAGCCACTCAACGATTGCAGCACGTGTGACGTTGTCACGCGAATTTGTCAATTTCTTCGAAACGCATCTGCCGCTGCTGATTACTTCACTGGCGTCGATAATCGGCGCAGTTGTCATGCTGTTAACCATCGAGTTCTGGGCTGGTGTGGCTTGCATGGTGGTGCTGGTTTTCTTTGCGCTGTTCCTGCCGAGCTATACGCGCAAGAACGAAATGCTGTACGAGAAACTGAACGACCGGCTGGAAAAAGAGGTGGGGTTTGTTGGCTATGCCAGTGAAAACACGCTCAACAAGCACTACAACTTTTTGGCACAGGTACGTATTCGGTTGTCTGACCGTGAAGCTTACGGTTATCTGGCAATTGGTATTGCCGCAGCGTTCCTGTTCGCTATGACCATCATGTTGATGACCGTGAAAGGGGTCGGGAACGCCGGGCATATTTACTCGGTCATGACGTACATGTGGATGTTTGCCATGAGCCTTGATGACGGCCCATCTCTGCTGGAGAAATACTCGCAGCTTAAAGAGATAGGCAAACGTGTGAATACCGGGCTGGTGGATTAACCGACCTCAGGCAATGCGCCTGTGGCAATCAATGCCTGGATAACAATCACAGCGATACCGCAGGCGAACACCACAATCAGCAACGGCTTGCCGCCTGCAACGCGGTAGCCCGCTTCTTTCTGCATCTGGCGGCTTTTCCACACTAAAAGTGAAGGGATGATCAACGCCAGAATCGCCAGCGCCACACCGGCGTAACCCAGCGCCATCACGAAACCTTGCGGATAGAACAGGGCAAAGATCAGCGGTGGCACGAAGGTCATTAGCCCTGTTTGCATACGGCCTGACGCTTTACGATTACGGTTGAACAAATCGCCAAGGTAATCGAATAACCCTAACGACACGCCGAGGAACGAGGTTGCCAGCGCGAGATCGGCAAACAGATGAACCGCCAGCTCAACATGTGTTGATGCCACCACTTCACGAACCGCCTGCAACAAGCCATTCAGACCGGAATGATTAGCCAGTAATCCGCTGAACACGCCTGAATCAATCGCACCTAGTGTCGCCACTTGCCAGAAAATATAAGCCACTAACGGAATGGCGCTGCCAATGATAAACACCCAGCGTAACTTGCGCAGATTGCCGTCCAGATAACTGACAATACTGGGTACGCTGCCATGAAAACCGAACGAAGTGAAAATCACCGGGATCGCCGAAAGTGCGAGGCCTTTTTCCAGCGGCAGAGTCAGCAGATTGGTGTGATGGATATGTGGCATCATCAGCGTCAGCATCACCACCAACATGACGATCTTGGCGCTGAACAACACGCGGTTAAACATATCCACCATATGGGTGCCGATGCAGACCACGCCTCCGGCAACAAGAGTGAACAGCAACACGCCGCTGGTGACCGAAATAGTGGTAGAAAACCATTGGCTCAGGCTTGCGGCCAGCAGTTCGCCCGCGCCACTGATATACGCGGCGGTTAACGCGTACATCAGGAATAACATGCTAAACCCCGTCAACCATTGCCCTGGTTTGCCAAGATAGCGGCGCGCCAGCGTACCCAGCCCGGTATCAGCGGAAACGTGCTGATAAACTTCAACCAGCAACAAGGCTGTGTAGCACATCAACCCCCACAAACTGACCAGCAACACAAACGTCACCCCGAACCCAACACCCGCCGAAGCCAGTGGCATTGCCAACATTCCTGCGCCAATTGTGGTGCCAGCGACGATAAAGATACTGCCAAGAGTGCGATTCTTCACGCTTCCCTCTGAATTTACGCTTGTTATAACGACATTGTGCCGCGCAGATTAAGGGATTATGGCTAAGGCGTCAAACAGGGGTTACGCGAAGTGTATTGATATATTTACATTATCGGTGGATGACGCTGGCGCTTATCCACCCTACAAAACCCAACGCTTTCGCAGGTTCTGTAGGTAGGATAAGCGTGGCGCGTACGGTGAGGGATGTCGACGTTTTCGTAGGTCGGATAAGCGCCAGCGTCATCCGACAAAACAACGACATCCCAGCCCAAGTTACTTCTGCTCTTTTTTCCCCGCCAGATTCAGCGTCGGCGTCTCATCGAAGAAGTTCCACGGTTTCAGCAGCGTGTGCACCCATTCCGTTGGCATGATTGGCCACTCTTCAGCGCGAGCCACGTGTGTGGTGCCGGTGGTCATCCACACCACATCATCCTGGTTATCCAGTGATTGATTGTCTTTGCTGTACTCGCCCAGACCCGTGTCGTGCGCCGAACGGTTTGGATATTTCCCTTCCGGATAACGTTCTTCCGGGTTGTAACGCGTCACCCACAGTTGCTTATCCATAAAGCTCAGGCGGTGATAAATCCATTCGTCTGGTGCAAATTTCGCACCGGTCGCTACCGGATGGGTGCCACCTGCATAAGGGATAATTTGATAAGAAACCGGGTTACCCATTTTGTTCTCTTTGCTGGTATTACTCAGCAAGCGAATAGTGCCTGGGTCAAACTTCTGTGCCGCTTCTTGTTCGGTATTAATATCATGCTGGTTGATCTGCATGGTACTGGTGCGCGGGCCACCAGCGGTATTCGGTTTCACTTCAGGGTCGAGCGCCACCAGTTTGTTGTTCTCACCATCCACGTCCATATCGAGGCGGAAGTTGTAGATGTGTTGGTGCGTGGTGCCGACGATATTGTGGTCGATAAGCGTGCCGTATTTAGTGTCATCTTTGGCGGTTTCATCGTGCATGGTTTTGGCTTTCACACCTTTAACCGCTTCAATGCCGGTCGCGCCTGCATCAATGCCGATGGTGCCGTTCTGGTGGAATACCCAGTCAAAAATATAATCGTAGTTGCCGACGGTACTGATCCAGCGCACCACTAACTCGCGGCGCTCGGTGCTGATATTCGGCTGGCCCATTTCCTGGTGCTTATATTCGGGCCCGGCGTAGCGTTCAAATACCGCTACCGCACGTGGGATAGTGGTCGGTTTGCCGGTGTAATCAGCAATAGTTTCATCCAGCATCACCGCGTTTGTTGGGGCATCTTTGCCGCGAGCCAGCGGGGAAGTCAGCGTACCCATGCCGTAATCACCAGCATCCAGATAAGCTTTGAAATACCAGCCAACATCAGGGTCGCCGTAAGGCACGATCATACCGCCGAGCGAGCCTTCATACATCACTTTGCGTTTGTTACCGTTGTCGTTATAGGTCACGGTAGAGAGAATCGGCCCAACGCGGGAATTCAGGCGCAGGTGGAAATCCCAGTTCTGCCAGTGAATAGTATCGCCAGTAATGGTGTAGTTTTTACCTTCCGGCTCGATGATTTCCAGCGGTTTAACTTCGGGTGCTACGCGGTCACGGCCATCAAACGGACGTGGATTCATCGGCACCGGAACGACCTGGCCTTCTTCAATCTTGATGATTTTCTTCTGCTCAAGATCGACGACTGCCACCAGGTTTTCAATTGGGTGAGCCCAGTAGTTGCCATCGCCAGTATCAAGATAGCTCACCACTTTGAGCAGGCGCTGGTTCTGTTCCAGGCCATCTTTCCCGTCAAAATAGCCGACGGTGAGCGGGGTGGTGATCACTTTAGTTGGGTCGTCGACACCGTGTTTTTTCAGCGCCTCGGCGTACTCTTTGCTGCCGTTGATAATGGTCTGCACGCTGATGAAATCATCAATCAGCACCATGCCATGTGCGCCTTCAATCGGTTTCCACGACACCACTTTACCGGCACTTAAATCCACCACGCCTTCCACAATATGAATGCCGTCGAGCATAATCACATCGGCCTGACGCGGGGCAGTGACCTCCTGGCCTGTCATCACGAACTGCCAAACCTGATCTTTCGGCGGTTCATGCAGCGATATTTCAGTAAAGCGAATACCCGGTTTAAAATCTGGCGCACCCTGAACAATTTTGACCGCCTGGTTTATTTCATCCGCAGTCAGTGAATTAAGTGGATGAGGTTTTTTCTCGACCGCGAAAGTTTGATCAAGGC